>DATBXH010000566.1:0-5085 GCA_036514375.1 Bacteroidales bacterium
GCAAATGCCACGACCCCCTAATGAATCTGCAAGAGCCATACCAGCTATCTGATAATAAGCAGCACCCCATTGTCTGCGTTGTTGAGGGCTACCTGTCTGACCACCTGCAATAGTTGCGGGATTTTCCTGCTCCAGAACCCATATAGATTCAGTATTTCCAGAAAGACGTCTTTGATTACCTTTGATAAACATATCCGAAAAAGGATCTCCTGGTTTGGATGCATTCACACCATAACGGGTTGTAACCAATTTAAATTTTCCACCATTAATAACAGAATCACACTGGGCCTCAGCCAGGGCTGGCTTGTTCATTCGTAAATATGTCTCTGCCAATAGTTGAAAAGCCATTTCTTTATGCGCTCTTCCATACAATTTTTTACCGCCGGAATCCTTATAAACATTTTCAATATCAGGAAGATTTTTTGCAGCAAATAACAGATCTGTTTCAATCAATTTATTAACAGTATCAAGAGGTGCTCTCACAAAATCAGTCTTTGGTGCAGTCAAAGGCTTCGTTATAACGGGTACGCCTCCAAAACAAGTAGCAAGCACATTATAGGCATATGCTCTGAAAAAACGTGCTTCGCCGTCAATTCTGTTTTTATTTCTCTGTGTCATTCCTCCTAAGGAAGGATTTTCGGCAATGGAAATGAGACTATTTGCATCACCTATTAACTGATAAGCCCATTGCCATGTGAATGAGGCTGCAGCATCCTGATTAGTTAATTTCTCATAATTAAAATAAGGAGTTTCTATACCTTGAACATTTCCGGCACCACCATAAGCAATATCCGTACCAATTTGCCATACACTAAGCCAGCCCTGGGCATCACTTTTTGTAAGAAACAGGCTAAACCGGTTATACAACCCAATCGCTGAAGCTTCAAAGCCTAGCGAATCTCCTAATGTTGCAGGAGTATAAGCAGAGAAGTTTGTTTCATCGAGAAAAGATTTTTTACACGACGAAAGTGCGATTAAAATGAGAAAAACACTTAATAGGATAAAAATATATTTTTTCATATCAATGCTTTTAAATTAGATAATTATTGAAGCGTTACATTCAAGCCAACGACAATTTGCCTAGTAAAAGGATAATTATCATTCCAGTTACCTGAGCTATTTATTACACCTCTCGTTGTTTGAGTCGATTCAGGATCCCAGCCAATCCATTTGGTGAACGTGTAGAGATTCTTTCCGCTAGCGTAAATGGTTAATCCTTTAATTTTAGCTTTCTCAACAATTTTTCTTGGAAAATTATAGCTCAACGTAACATCCTTAATCCTGGTATAACTGGCATCCCTTGGATAACTGTAACCGACCGTGTTAGTATATATAAGTGATTGGAAGTCCTGAGATTTATTCTGTGGAGTCCAATAACCAACTTGTGCCGGTGTATTTCTTCTATACTCTTCATCAGCATAGCTCAGGTCACTATTGTTTTTCAAAACGCCCTGGAATGTTTGTATCAATACGCTCAAGTGTAAATTTTTATAGGTAAACGTATTAGTCATTCCACCCCTCCATTTTGGATCCGTTTGGCCTTGAATGATTCTGTCATTCGTAGCATCGATCTTATGGTCGCCGTTTACATCCTTGAATTTCAAATCTCCTGGCTTTGCTGTCGGGTCGGAACCAGATGGATCCTCTCCTACCTGCCATACCCCTATCATCTTATAATTATAAATAACATGAAGCGGATGACCTATAAACCAGCCATTCGGTATATCATCTTTTTTATCCCCATACAAATCAATGATTCTATTTCTGTTGGAGGAAAAATTTATGTTGCTTTCCCATCTGAAATCACCTATTTTTAAATTGACAGTGTTTAATGTCACTTCAATCCCGGTGTTTTGCATTTCTCCCAGGTTGTCCCAAATATTATTATAACCGGTGATTTGAGGAATATTTCGTCGCAAAAGAATATCTTTTGTATCTGTCTTATAGGCATCAACTGTTAAATTAATCCTGTTATTCCATGCGGAGAAATCGACACCGATATTCGCTGCTGTTGTACTTTCCCAGTGAAGGTTAGGATTACCCAGTACACTTGTTTGAACTCCTGTATAAACTATCCCGTTAAACGGATATTTTACCGCATTTTCAGTGGAATTAGTCCTGTTAACTCCTACAGCCTGATTACCAACCTTGCCATAGGAAAAGCGTACCTTCAAATTATTAATAAAGGATACGTTTTTTAAAAAGTTTTCCTTATTAACATTCCATCCCACGGCAAAAGAGGGAAAAATTCCATATTTGTCTCCGCCTGCTCCGAATGCCGAATACCCATCCCTGCGTGCAGTAAGCGTCAATAAATAACGGCTGTCGTAGGAATAGTTAATTCTGCCCATTTGTGACAACAGGTTAATTTGATAGGCATAGGTACCATTTGTAGCATTTTGGCCCGGATTATTAGGATCCGGAATAGTACCGGCATTTACTGAACCGCCAGCCCCAATATCATAGTACGATAAAATATCGTTAATAAAAGTACTTCCACCCAAAGATGAAGCAAAATAATTTTCCTGTTGTGCACTATATAACCCGGTAAAATCAATGTGATGCTTGTCGAAATCCCTGGAATAACTGAGAATATTTTCGATAACCCACATTTTGTCTTCCGAATTAAATGAAGTGGCAGCTCCAATTAAGTTGTTGGCAAGCCTGCCTGTGTAACTTGCAGTCCTTGTGGGTAAATAAGTATAGGAACCGTTAAAGCGGTATTTTAATCCTTTCAGAAAAGTAGGTGTTAATTCTCCATACACATTACCACTTAAATTAGTGCTACGGTTAAGCTGGTTGGTAACAAGCCCCAATAAAGGATTGGTATACAACTGTTCCGGAGCCATCGGATAGATAATATAATTACCCAAAGCATCCTTTACAGATGCGTACGGACTCATTGCAGTTGCATTAAGCAAATTTGCCCGACCGCCATCGAAATTATTATTGTTAACCAGAACCGATGCGCCCACTGAAATATAATTCGTGGCTCTTATATCAAGATTTGATCTGAAAGTTGCCCTGTGATACTGGTAGCCTTTTATATTACCTTTATCGTTTAAATAATCGCCCGATGCATAATATTTTACATCAGGCGTCCCCCCCGAAATACTAAGATTGTGATCCTGAATTATTCCCTGCTGAGATACTTCTTTTATCCAGTCAGTTGTTCTATTTGCATTAAAATTGGCCACCTCTGCCAGATTGGGTACCGGATATTGCGGTGTAAGGCCTTTCTCCGTATTATAATCTGCGTATTTCTGAACATAAGATGGACCATCTCTGGGTTCCAGGATATGGGCAAAATTCTCGGTTCCTGCATAACCACTGTATCGTATGGTTGGCTTACCGGTGTCTCCTCTTTTTGTTGTAATCAGGATAACGCCGTTAGCACCTCTGGTTCCATAAATTGCCACTGCTGAAGCATCTTTAAGTATCTCAATGGAAGCAACATCATTTGGGTTAATGTCATTATACGAACCGGTAAATGGGACACCATCAACCACCAGAAATGGGCTGGTATTGGCATTAATAGAGTTAATCCCCCGTATGGAAGTAGTAGGAGCAGTACCAGGAATAGAAGATCCCTGTGTTACATTTACCCCGGCAACAGCACCTTCAAGCGCCTGAGCAAAGTTTGTCATAGGAATTTCTGATAGCCGGGCTTTCGGAACCGAGGTAACCGAACCTGTTATATCGCTTTTCTTTTGGGTACCATATCCCACTACCACAATCTCGTCAAGTTTCAATATATCCGGTGACAGCTTTATATCCAACGAAGACTGGGCAGGTAACTGAACCTTTTCCGGAAGGTAACCAACGTATGAAAACGAAAGAATGCCTTTGACGTTGGCATCAGGCACATCAATAGAGAACTGTCCATTAATATCAGATATAGTACCAACATTCGTCCCCTCTATCTGAATACTCACTCCAGGGAGAGGTTCTCCTGTCTGGGCATCTGACACTTTCCCGGTTACACGCTGTTGCTGTAAGAGTTGTTTTTCTGTAGTAAGAACAATTAGTTTATCAAGTACGCGATAGGTAATATTACTTCCTTCCAAAGCTTGATCTAACACAGCTGCCACAGTTTTATCAGAGGCATTAAGATTGACCTGTTTATGAATATCAACCTGATCGGTTTTATAAAAAACCTTATAATCACTCTGACCCTCAATAGCTTCAATAACATCGCCAATAGTGCAGGAGTTTGAAGCAAGGTTTAACTGTACGTTTTGTGAATAACCACCTGCCGAAATTTGCAGGGTAGCCAGAAACATAAAAAAAGTAGTTAGTTTCATGACGAGTAGTAGTTTATTTATGTAATTCCTAGAAAAGGAATTACATAGAAATAATTTTTTTGTCATAGATTTGTAATGTTTTAAAATTATACATTGCTCATGCTTTTTAGGGAAAGACATGAACGTTTAATTTTTTAATAACCGGGAAATGTTAAGGCATTTTCCGGTTTTTTCTGGTGAGTTAGTCTGATTGTTTTTCTGTCATAGGCATTCGTTTTAGGTTAATATTTATAGTTGTGTTTCCGTGTAATGTTTATTTCATTATTCACAAGTTTATAACTAATTGGTGTAGTCAGTTTAATCGCCTCAAGGACTTGGTAAACGGTTTCATTATGCACAAATTTTCCATTGAAACGCTCCATTCGCAATGTGGAATCCTTGAGGTTAATTTTTATGTTATACCAGCGTTCCATTTTTACAACCATATCTTCAAAGGTTTCGTCGGAAAATACAAGAAGCTGATCCTTCCAGCAGGTGACGGGCTCCGGATTAGTCTTAACAACAAGAATCGGCTGCTGAACAGGTTTCTCAGTATTCTTTTCTATAATTTTAGCTACCGTATTGCCTTGAATTTCCAACTGACTGCCTTTTTTTAAATAGACTGCCTTTTCATTAGGGTTTACAAAAATCGCACTGCTGTGATCTTTTACACTTTCAACCCTAACAAGACCCCGCACAACCGTAGTTTCAACTGTTCTATCAGATGCATATCCTTTTACATTAAAAGCCGTACCCAGTACCCTAATTTTCACATCATTCGTATTGACCACAAAAGGTTTTC
>DATBXH010000567.1:0-4317 GCA_036514375.1 Bacteroidales bacterium
TCCATCCATGTCGCAGATGAAACCTTTTTTGCTCCTGACTTTATCGGCCATTTTTTGCATGTTACAATAATTTTAGTTAATAGAATCAAAGTTAATGACTTTGTTCATTACTGCGAAACCTGAGGCTAAGAATTAATCAACAAGGACATGGAGATACCGGGATCAAAAGAAGTTTACTTCTTTATCCCGGTATTGATGTATCTATTACTAAACCCCTAATTTATTTCTTTTTAACTGTTCCCCTACCGACCAGTCTGTGTTAACTGAATGTCCCTGCAAGGGAAGGATTTTTTCATGAATAGCATCTAAAATCCACGAAGGTTGCGGGAAGAAATATTCTTCCATTTCAAATGCAGGAGTGATCCAGTTACGCGAACCAACAACAACTGGAGGTGCATCAAGATCATCAAAAGCTAATTCGGTGATATTCGATGCCAGATCGCGCAGGAATGAGCCACGGTTACAAGCGTCGCTGGCAATCACGATTCTGCCTGTTTTCTTTACGGATTCCAATACCAATTCATAATTGAAAGGTACGAGGCTCCTGGCGTCAATAACTTCAGCACTGATGCCATATTTTGCCTGAAGCTGGTCTGCAGCTTTTAATGCAACATAAAGTGTAGAGCCTACAGTAAGAATAGTAACATCGTTTCCTTTACGTTTAATATCCGGCTCACCGATAGGAATTTCGTAATATTCTTCAGGTACGCCACCTTCATGGAATTGTTCGCTATAATCATAGAGACGCTGACTTTCAAAGAAGATTACCGGATCGGTACCTTGCAATGCTGCATTCATCAGACCCTTGGCATCGTATGGTGTAGCGGGGAAAACAACTTTTAATCCCGGAATGTGAGCTACAAGTGATGACCAATCCTGAGAGTGTTGTGCTCCGTATTTTGAACCAACCGATACACGGATAACAACCGGCATCTTAATAAGATTACCACTCATGGCCTGCCATTTGGGTAATTGATTGAATATTTCGTCACCGGAACGGCCAATGAAGTCACAGTACATGATTTCGGCAATTACCCTTCCGCCTGACATACCATAACCGATAGCAGTTCCCACAATAGAAGCCTCCGAAATCGGTGAATTGAATAAACGATGATAAGGTAAAGCCTCTGTTAATCCACGATATACAGCAAATGCACCACCCCAGTCACGATTTTCTTCGCCATAGGCAACAAGCGTAGGATCCTTATAGAAGCGGTCTATAACGGCTTCGAAGATACCATCGCGGTATTGATATACTTTGGCTTTTGAAACCGGTTTACCTTCCTTGTCCAGATAAAAGCGCTCCTTGGTTTTTAGTGCTTTTACACGTGGATTTTCTTCCATCGGGTGATTAACAACCGGCTTGCGATCATCCAGTTTTTCAACGGAACCATTGGAAAACATCATTTCTGCAATCGCATCCGGGTTTGCAACCATATTGATGCGCGGTGAAATTTTGTCATCGATGGCAAGCTTCAGAATATCTTTAAGCTGATCGATAATACCGGCACGAATTCCTTCCAGGTTATCCCTGGAGCTTATCCTGGCTTTTGTTATTTCATCGCCATAGCTTAGGATAGAATCCACTTGCTGCCATGCTTCGATCTCTTCTTTGGAACGGTATGAAGAGGCATCCGAAGGAGAGTGACCGCTGAAACGATAGGTAAGTGTATCTAATAATACCGGACCTTTTTTATCCAGAAGAATTTTCTTTTTACGTTTGAACGCATCAATTACCGCCAGAGGATTAAAACCATCAACACGTTCGGCATGCATCATATCTGCATTAACACCGGCACCAATCCTGGCTGCAATTCCATAACCCATGGTTTCGCCACAAGTTTGTCCGCCCATACCATATTGGTTGTTCATCACATTGAAAAGAATGGGTAATCCGCCTTTATAAGCCTCTTCCCAAAGCTGGGTATACTGATCCATGGTGGCAAAAGAGATACCTTCCCAAACCGGCCCGCAAGCCATGGAAGCATCGCCTATGTTACAAACAACAATGCCTGATTTCTGATTTACCTTTTTATATAAAGCTGCACCTACAGAGATATCACCGGATCCTCCAACGATAGCGTTATTAGGATAAACGCCGAATGGAGTGAAGAAGGCATGCATTGATCCGCCCAAACCTTTATTGAATCCGTTTTCACGGGCAAAAATCTCGGCTAATGTTCCATAAAGCAGGAATTTAATACCAAGTTCTTTAACGGTACCATTATGACCTTTTTCAACTACGGCGAGAACTTTACCACCAAAATATTCCTTCATCACCTTCATCAGTTCGGCATCCGAAAGCTGATGGATAGCAGACAAACCTTTGGCAAGAATTTCGCCATGACTACGGTGCGATCCAAAGATGAAATCTTCCACTTTAAGATTGTAGGCCATTCCAACTGCCGAAGCTTCCTGCCCCATGGAAAGGTGTGCAGGTCCTGGGTGGTTATAAGCGATACCAAGGTATTCGTTCTTTATCTTAATTTCATTGAGCATGTTCTCAAACTCACGGATCACCACCATATCGCGGTAAATGCGGACGAAATCATCGTTCGAGAAGTTTTTCTTTTCGTCTTCAATGCTCTTGTTATATTGATTTACGGGAATGGTTCCAAAGGTTAATTTCCCGGATTTGCGAACTTCTTTCGGATCAATAAATTGACTTTTTGGCATGATATTTTACATTTAAAGACTCAAAGATTTTAAGATCAGGCAAGATGCCAATCTATTTTAAATCTTTGAATACTGAATTATTAAATAGTTTCGTTAAAATTTTCAATTTGTGTTTTAATCTCTTTCAGAAATAATGTGGCCGGACCGCCATCAACAGCACGGTGGTCATAAGTAAGTGAAAGACCTACCACAGGAATGAACCCAAACGCTCCGTTACCCAAATCAGCCGGACGATAGGTTATGGTATTTACTCCTAAAATAGCAACTTGTGGAAGGTTGATAATAGGGGTAAACATTTCAACACCATAATTTCCAAGGTTCGAGACAGTGAATGAAGCAGCCGTGCTTGCCAGTAATTCCGGATTAATACTACCTTTTTTACATTGATCGGCAACATCGCGCAAACGGCCTGATAATCCTTTTAATGAATAATCATCGGCGTTCAGGATGGTGGGAACCATAAGTCCGCGTGGCGTATCAACGGCCAAGCCAAGATGTACCTTTTTAAAGGTCTTGGTGCTGTCGCCCAGGAAATGACTGTTTACATCCGGGAATTTTTCCAAAGCACGAATTACTGCAAAACAGATCATGTCGTTCAGGGTAATGTTTATGGAACTGCCTTTTTCCATCTCTGCTTTTACTTTATTTCGTAAAGCTTGCAGCTTACGTACATCGGCGCTCATATGGTGAGTCAGCTGTGCCGATGTGCTGATAGAATCGTGCATTGCTTTGGCAATAATCTTACGAATATTTGGTAATTTCTTTACTTCAAAATCATTATCAGAATATAAGGTACTGGCCTGGAAAGAAACCGGTGCGGCTACAGAGCCTGTCGATGAAGAGACAGTAGTAGTAGTTGCAGGAGTTACCTGGGCCGCAACCGGCATAATCTTCTTGTTTGCTTCTTCAATGTCTCTGGCAATAATTCTTCCGTTGGGTCCGCTTCCTTTGATAGCATTAAGGTTAACACCATTCTTCTCTGCCATGACACGGGCACGGGGAGATACCTTTATTTTATGATTCAAAGATTCCTGATGTGAAGAGTTTTCAACAACAGTACTTGCCGAATCTTTAAATTCCTGAATCTTCGAATCTGATTGAGCTTGGGTACTTGATGGTGCCGATCCGGGTCTAAACGAATCTGTTACTTCTCCGGCTTTGCCAATAACTGCCACATTGGTAAGAACAGGCACTTCATCGCCGTCGTTAAAAAATACATCTAGTAAAATTCCATCTTCCGGCGCTTCTACTTCAAACGAAGCCTTATCGGTTTCGTAGGTGAAAAGGATATCTCCTTTAACAACCGATTCGCCTTTTTTCTTTGCCCATTCAGTAATGATGCAGGTTTCAACAGATTGCCCCTGCTTGGGCATAATTACTGGTACTGCCATAAATTAAGTTTGTTATTATTTTAATATTCCTGGTTTTCTATTATATTTTGAGACCTAAGAAGAAGTATCCCCAATTTAGTCACTTTACAAGTTTCTCGTTTTAATTAAACTTAAATCCTTGTTTTAGTGATAAATTGTTTTAAACATGTAAATACATGTTATCAATTTTTATATATTTGCACCGAAAAAAGTACTGTTTTTATTTACATCGCAAATATATAAATTAAACTTGTAAATACAAGTTGGAAAA
>DATBXH010000568.1:0-3003 GCA_036514375.1 Bacteroidales bacterium
AGTTAATTCAATTAATAATCCACTTGAAAATAAATCCACTGATTAATAGGAACGACAATACATTCATAATTATCAGGAAAATAGTATTAGGGATAGGTTTTTTACAATATCGATGAAATGTTTTTATCAAAAACAATGAAAAGCGTGAGTTAGATTGTTCGATTGTGACAAGCGAATAAAAGTAAATCAGAGAGACAGTCATGTAGAAATAAGAAATGGCAAGAAATAGAAAACCAAGCATTTGATAAATAATAAAACCAACGCCTTTAATTCCATATTCTTTGATAAGACCTTGAATGCCATTTTTTGTTGCAACAAATTGAAGATTAGAATAGTTATTTAAATGGTATGTTGGATTTAAACAAAAATATCCATCTGCAATAACAATGAAGAAGCAAACGAGAATTCCCATTAAGAATACTAACCATGTAGGATTACGAAAGAAATTACCATTGTAAGCTCTTAATAATGAAAGTGAATAGAAGAAAAATAATAAAGAAGTTAGGCCTAAAAATGTTTCAAGTATTTGAATTTGATATTTCGAATAAAACGGTATAAGCAAGAATAAACCACCCAAAATGATACACATGAAAATCTCAGAATTATTTCCTTTCGAAGTGCTTTGGGTTTCTTTATCTTTCACATATATAGTTTTCTCAATTTTTACTATTATCAAATTCAAGTTAATAATAGAGTCCTTAGATTTTGGTTTAGGCTTTTGTGTTAGGTAAGTTAGCCAGAAGATTATTAGACCAACGGCAAGCGGAAGCCAGAAAGCTGTAATAAATGTATTTGAAAAGATAATCATAAGGTTAGTGTAATTATAGGTTAATAAATTAATCTTAAGATTGATAACTATTTTTTTTAGTATCCTAAATCCCAATATAAATCCCTAAATACCTCGTCAAAGTCAAATTTCTGGGTTGGTATATTCAGGTAAAATTCGCAAACCTTTTTATTAAAAGTTCCTTTTTTGTCTGCATGGATTATAATTTCCCATAACCCAAATTTTTTAAAGGCCACCTCTATATATTCCCAATATTCTTTGTGGTGATGTATTGAATTGTTAGCAAAAGCAATCCAATTGTCTAATTTACTACCCAAAATTGTTTTTTGTTTGGCTGATTCAATGATGAATAAGAGTTTGTAATGAGTGAAAACATCATCAACTAATTCTTTATTCGAAAGATTGCTGCACATTGAATAAATCAACTGATTATCACTTTCGTATTTAGGATGTTGTTTGAAGTAGTCTTTATCCAAGTCTGTTAGTAGATAACCTCTTTTAAAAAGAGCTCTGATTATAGTGTTCCTTAATAGTTTATCATTGTCAAGAACCTCCTGAAATGCAGACTTGCCATTGATATCTGATTTATTTACTTCTACTTCTATTTCTTTACAATTAAGGAGAAATAAGATGAAGCCATTGTCAGTTTCTTTTGCAGAATGGATCCAATAATTTAGAATTGGCTTTTGTTCTCTCAGCCTTGTTTTCAAGGCTAGTTCATTATTTAATGTTTCTAATTCAAATGAATTTAATTCATTGATTTGTTCTGCAATAGCACTGTATTCTATATATCCATTCTGTTTATTATCGGTAATTATTTTGATGATGTGTTTGGATTTCCTTTTTGCGTCTGCAATTTTTTGTTCTTCGACCCTTTTTCTTTCGGCAATTTTAATTTCTTCAGCTCTCTTCTTTTGCTCAGTTTCCGCCTTTTGATTGTTCTCACCAAAATTGTAGTAATATATCTGGGAGCTAACAGTGTCAAACGAGACCTGATTTAAAGAAACAGATTTTTTAAGCCATTTTGTTAAAACCTTATTGTCATCCGTTATAAATGGGAATTTATATTCACATTCCAACTTAAAGCTATCCAAGGTTTCATCCATTTTGAAAAAGTTTTCATACTTTGTCAGATACTTGATATCTCTTTCCAAGGTTCCCTGATTATGAATATCGAAATTATCAAGTATCCATATCAAGTATATTCCGTTCTTTTTATAAAATTCGTAGCGGCTCAGAATATATTTCTGTGACAAATCAGATAACTGAATTTCAAATACCAACTCCTTATTGTGAAATTTACAATATACATCTGGTCGTCTTTTCTCGTTCCCTCTAATTATAAATTTGTTATCGATTGATATAGATAATTTATCTACGCCTTCGACAGTTTCTAAAAGTTGTCCAATTTTATTCTTTAGCTCGATGTGGCGTTCGCTCTCTTTTGCCCAAAGAATTTTTGCAAAGCCCTCCTGGTCTTTAGGTGTTAGTGAGTCATCTGCAAGAATACAGAAATCATGTTGTGGTTTATGTTTAAAATGGATTCGGTTATATTTGCTATCAGATACTACCAATTCTTGTCCACATTCACAACAACAAAATTTCTGCTCTTTGTAGTTATATTGTTTTCTGATTACAAATGCATCTTTTTTTTTATCAAAAATTTCATCTGCATTGACAATTTCGCCAGTTGATTGGTCTACCGCTATTTTTATCGATCGTTCAAATTGTCCCATTAGATTACCTTTAATTTAATAAATCCTCTAACCCGCTAGGAAGATCTTTAAACTTATCAGGATTTCTTAAAGAACTTATTATGCTACGTAATTTCAGATTATCGAAATCGGTTTTGGTGGAGAGCTGATCCATTATAGTTTGGGCAATCTCATGGAGATATTTGATACCTGTCTGCGATAATCCCTTTTGTAGCGTAAAATCGCCTTGGACTGTAGAATTTAAATATAGGCTTATAAACATTGCAATTTCAGGAGAGACTTCTAGTTCAATTTTTATTTTCTGAGCTTCCATAATTTTAAGTAATTGTTTGTTAAACAAAAGGATTTACACCCTTAGGCAATTCTAATTTATTAATTATGATATGTCTAAAGCTTTTAAAAAAAGTAATAGAGCCTTAAATCTATTAAAATCAGTTTATTTTAATTAAACTTCCTCCCAAACAATACTAAGCACAGTATTGTACTTCGGGGTAATTATGC
>DATBXH010000569.1:0-2039 GCA_036514375.1 Bacteroidales bacterium
AAATGCACCCTTCATTAAACAATATAAACATAAACAATAAAACATATGGTGGTGAAAATTCACCACCACAAAACCAAAATTCAGAAGACATGAACCGAGCATCTCAAAATTCAAAAAAAGGTGAGCAAAACAACATGCGAGCTCTATCTGGCCACTTTAATACAAAATCCGAGCGGATAAAAACAAATAATCTATCAATGAGTACGGTCAAAAAAGCCAAAAGAAAAAAACCGGAAGGACTGCATCGTAAAGTCCCGGTAAAAATTGGGATCAAACAAAAGAAAGAAAAGACAATGCGGCTACCTGACCTCAAAAAAGTCATTGCCTTTTTCAGTTCAGAAGGCTTTTCCGAAATAGAAGCCCGGAAGTTCTTCAACCATTTCGAGAGCAATGGTTGGAAAATCGGGGGTAAAACACCAATGGAAAACTGGCATGCCGCCGCACGCAACTGGATGCTCGACACCCCAAAATACAATTCCAATTACAAAAACACTTCCCGCCGCCTCAACAACACCAAAAACTATGGCGAACCTTTATAATGAATACCGATTCGGCTGGGTGCTGTCTGAGCAAAGTCGACGCAGGAGACGGCGCGAGTTCAGCCAGCCAAAGATTTTTCTTTCGTCTATTTCTTTTCATTGATTGGAAAAGAAATGGACATTAAAAGGCGATGAGTATGAATGCATCTTTTGATTTCACCAAATACCTTTCCTTTATCGAAGCCAAAGGAAAGGAACTCCTCAATCCGAATTTCAGAGTCTACCCCGAAGACTACGAGATTATCTTCAAACTCTTGATCTATTTCTTAAAGGATTTAGAAAATGCCCAAAAATATAACCTCTCATTCCGGAAAGGAATCCTCCTTTCCGGTCCCATAGGTTGCGGCAAAACCTCATTGATGAGTTTGCTAAAATTCCTGCTTCCGGCAGAAGCACGTTACATTGTAAAATCATGCCGCGAAGTAAACTTCGAGTTTATCAAGGATGGGTATTCAGTAATCGAAAAATACAGCCGGCTGTCCTTCAATAAGGATATTCCCAAAATATACTGTTTCGACGACCTAGGTACCGAAGACAACCTCAAATATTTTGGCAACGACTGTAATGCCATGGCTGAGATACTAATCTCTCGTTACGATCTTTTCATTTCCCGCAAAATGCTCACGCATCTCACCACTAACCTCACAGGTTCTGAAATGGAAGACTTTTACGGCTTGCGTGTTCGTAGCCGTCTACGAGAGATGTTCAACCTTATTGCCTTTGATAATAATGCTAAGGATAAACGAAACTAAACTCCCTCTCTATTGGAGAACTTAGCGTCAGCGTTTTCACGACCAACAGGAAGTAGCGTTGGGGTGAGGCCGTTCAATCTAATTGCATTTAACTCCGATGCAAAGGACAAACGATCTTAAGATGGAACTTTGTCAGGCATCTAAAAACATTTTTTAAACCTCAGTCATTACAGATCATCCAGGCTCAGGAAATCGAGCAAGTGCATATGTTTAATGCCTTTGTAGGTCGTAATAGCTGGAAAATCATCCATGGTTACTACATATTTGGGGTAGTTGTCGCGGATGTCCAATAAATTGCCAAATTCTCTTTCTGTTACACTATCCGACGATAACAGGTAAGCTACCTGAACATACACATATTCACCACTACGCTCAGCGATAAAATCTATTTCTTTTTCAACGTTTTTACCAATACAAACCGTATAGCCCCAAAAACGCAAATGGTTATAAACAACATTTTCGAGTACTTTTGCAATATCAGCAGGCTTATAGCCCCCAACAGCATTTCGTAAGCCAATATCTTCGAAGAAATATTTTTCACCGCTTTCAAATATCTTTTTCCCTTGTATGTCCTGTCGCTTAGCGCCTGATACAAAATAAGCCTGCTCGAGGTATGTAATATAATTGATGATGACAGAAGTCGTTTTGCTGTTTTTCTGCGATTTCAAATAAGCCGATATTTTAGTTGCCGATACAATGTTTCCGGTATTATCTGCCAGGTATCGCAGTAAGTTTTCGAGAAAAGCTG
>DATBXH010000570.1:0-4583 GCA_036514375.1 Bacteroidales bacterium
GAGTACAACGTAATTTTAGCGTCGTATTTTTCAATACGAAAGAGTGAACTGGCAGACATTGAAAATTCAACCTAAATCAGATTTGTGCTATGAAAAATTTAAAGATTAGAATGAAAATTTTGTTGGGCTTTGCAATTACCGTTGTTATTCTCTTGATTCTGGGACTTTTTAGTCTCTATCAAATGAACAGGATCAACAAGCAGACCCAGGATATATCCGGCAACTGGATGCCATCTATTTACTATGTTTCGGACATGAATGCCAATAAATCCGACCTCAGGTTAAAGGAATACAGGCTCGTTGTTTCAAAAACAAAATCAGATATGGATATTGCAGCAAAAGAAATGCAGGTTATCCAGGCTGATTATAGTAATAACGTCCGCGCCTACGAAAAGCTTATCTCTGGCGCTGAAGAGCAAAAGCTTTACAACGAAGTAAAATCGAATTATGAAAAATTCATGACAGAGCATGAAAAAATACTTCGGCTTTCATACGAGAATAAAGCAGACAGCTCGATCCGGATAATGTTCGGTGAATCGACAACCCTTTTTTATGCCTGGCAGGATGCTTTGAAAAAGCTTGTAGACTTTAACAAAACAAATGGTGACGCTGCTGCGGTAACTGCAAACAATGTTTATGCAAGTGCCATTACAATTATTATTGGAGCAATTATCCTTGCTTTGTTGCTTGCCTTTTTTACCGGTTCATTCCTTGCTGCCCTCATATCAAAAGGAGTAAATAAGATGGATAAAGCCGCTAAAAGCATAGCTGTCGGAAATATGGATGTCGACCTAGCCGTTGACAGCAATGATGAAATCGGTAGTTTGGCAAAGTCTTTCCAGGAAATGAAAGATTCTCTCGGGCAAATCGTAGAAAAAGCAAAACTGGTAGCTGAAGGGGATTTAACCGTATCGCTGGAAAAACGATCCGATAAGGACGAATTGATGAAAGCCTTAAACAATATGGTAGAACGAGTGGCAGAGGTGATCGGCCAGTTTCAGATTGCATCCGATCAGATAGCACAAATCAGTTTTGAAATTAGTGCAGGAGCACAGCAATTATCACAGGGAGCTTCCGAACAGGCATCATCGGCAGAGCAGATATCATCCAGTATGGAAGAAATGTCCTCCAACATTCAGCAAAATACCGATAATGCTTCTCAAACCGAGAAGATTGCCATCATGGCTGCGAACAATATAAAACAGGGCACTTCATCGGCAACCCGGTCGGCGCTGGCCATGAAAGAAATTGCCGACAAAATATCAATCATCAGCGAAATTGCATTTCAAACGAATATCCTGGCTCTTAATGCTGCTGTAGAAGCTGCCCGTGCCGGTGAACACGGACGCGGATTTGCCGTGGTAGCCGCAGAAGTGCGAAAACTTGCGGAACGAAGTAAGATTGCCGCAGAAGAGATCAACCACGTTTCAAAAGATGGCGTCGAAATAGCCAGCCGTGCCGGTACTCAACTTGAAGATATTGTACCCGAAATTGAAAAAACATCCAAACTTGTACAAGAGATATTTGCAGCAAGCGCTGAGCAAAATTCAGGAGCAGAACAAATCAATAGTGCGATTCAACAACTCAATCAGGTAACACAACAAAATGCCTCTTCGTCGGAGGAATTGGCTACCACTTCGGAAGAACTTTCCAATCAATCCGAACAATTGCGGGAGTTGATTCAATTTTTTAAACTTCCTGGAGTGAGGAGTGAAAACAGAAATGCACTGGACACCCGTTCACTGGGTAAAACAATGATAAAAGAATCTGCTAAAAGAAATTATGGTGCCGGTCCCGTCAAACAGGAAAAGAAGGGTACTCACATCAAGTTATCAACCAGAGAAAATGAGACGCGGGATACTCAGTTCGATAATTATTAACATCAACTGAACCCCATTAACCAATTAACCAATTAACCAAGTTTGGGTGTCTCAAAAGTCATTCCTTTTGAGGCACCCTCTTTTTTGTTTGTGACAAATCATTTCGTTAATTACCTTAATTGATTTTCCACATATTCTTTCAATTATAATTTTTTTACTTTTGTGCTTTCAATTTTTAAGGAAATGAAGCAAACAGTATTTAACGAGATTCACAAAGCCTTGGGAGCCCGTATGGTTCCGTTTGCAGGATTCGAAATGCCTGTTGAGTATGCTGGTGTTAACGAGGAACACAACACAGTCCGCAACAGTGTAGGAGTATTCGACGTCTCGCATATGGGCGAATTTTGGGTAAAGGGACCGAAAGCATTGGAACTTATCCAAAAGGTAACCACAAACGATGCATCCAAATTGATCGTCGGCAAAGCCCAATATTCCTGCTTCCCCAATGGTAAAGGCGGAATCGTTGATGATTTGCTTGTCTACAAGTACGAAGCTGAAAAATATCTGCTGGTGGTAAATGCCTCAAACATTGAAAAAGACTGGGAATGGATTAACAGCCAGAATACCATGGGTGCGGAACTGGAAAATGCTTCAGACCGTATGTCGCAATTAGCAGTACAAGGCCCTTTGGCCATCAAAGTACTTCAGAAACTAACCCCGGCAAATTTATCCGAGATACCTTATTATGGATTTACCGTAAATTTCTTTGCCGGTATTTCAAATGTCATTATCTCAAAAACGGGATACACTGGGGCTGGTGGTTTTGAACTCTACTTTTACAACAACGTAGGCTCTAAGATTTGGGATGATATTTTTGATGCTGGTGAGGTATTCGGCATTAAACCCATTGGTCTTGCAGCCCGCGATACCCTTAGACTTGAAATGGGTTTTGCACTTTACGGTAACGATATAGACGACACCACATCACCCATTGAGGCCGGCCTGGGTTGGATTACGAAATTTGTTGACAATAAAAATTTTATCGATAGGGATTTCCTTCTTAACCAAAAGAATAATGGTGTTGAACGTAAACTTGCTGGCTTCGAAATGCTCGAGAAAGCAATTCCGCGCCATGGTTATTCCATTGTAGATGAGAACGGCAATCAGATTGGAGTCGTTACCTCGGGCACCATGTCTCCTTCGCTGAAGATTGGAATTGGAATGGGATATGTTAAAACCAAATATTCCGAACCCGGAAAAGAGATATTCATCCAGATCAGGAACAAAAACATAAAAGCGAAAATTGTGAAATTTCCCTTTTATTCTAAATAAAGTTTTAAATTTGCCGCATATTTACGTCATGGCATAAAGGTCTGGTTACTCTTTATGCCATTTTTTAATTCGTGATGAATGGAATACGACCAAAAAAGAGTTGAAGTCTGTTTTACCCCTGCTATTTTTGACTGTTTTCATAATCCTGAAGCAGTAGTGGTAGTGGTGGACGTTCTGCGCGCAACTTCGGCCATTTGCACAGCCTTCATGAATGGTGTTGATAAAATAATACCTGTTGGTACTATCAAAGAAG
This sequence comes from Bacteroidales bacterium, assembly GCA_036514375.1. Taxonomy (GTDB): domain Bacteria; phylum Bacteroidota; class Bacteroidia; order Bacteroidales; family JAAUTT01; genus JAAUTT01. Next base: position 3,406 of record DATBXH010000570.1, read on the forward strand.
CCAAAGAATATAAAAGCAAAGGATATTTGGTCGCTGCTGAGCGGGATGGCATTGTGCTGGATTTTGCCGATTTTGGAAATTCACCATATAATTTCACCAAGGAAAGGGTTCAGGGAAAAACGATTGTATATAGTACAACCAACGGAACACAGGCCATTCGTCTTGCAAGTTCCTGTTACAAAGTGGCAATCGGTTCATTTCTGAATATTTCAGCATTAAGCAATTGGTTGATCAATCAAAACCGCGATGTCCTTATTCTATGCGCCGGATGGAAAAACCGCTTTAGCTTGGAAGATACGATTCTGGCAGGAGCTGTTGCTCAAAAAATAATGGAAAATCCAAGTTTTGGAACATCCTGCGATTCAACGCTGGCTTCTATTGATCTATGGTCACTTGCTGAACCGGACATTCTCGGATATATTGATAAAGCTGCCCAACGAAGCCGTTTACGCAAGAATGGTCTCGACGATGTTATTGAGTTTTGTCACACACCTGATCTGACCGACCTTATTCCCGTTTATTCCGACGGGATGCTGGTTGCTATATCAGAATCTGCGGCAGTTTGTTAGAGAGTTGTTAATAAGATTTTATGACTATTATCATAAAATTCATTTACCTTTGGATTGTTTTTAGAATAACAATAGATTTTTATTAGAGAACAAGTAATTTAATTCAAATTTAGTTTCATCATGAAGGCCTCTGAGCATAAATGCCTGAAGACTGGGTGCGAGCTGTTGAGGGTTCATTAAAACTTAACTAATTTATTAACAGATGAAAAAATACAATTTTAATGCGGGCCCATCTATTTTACCTGAGTTTACCATTCAGGAAACAGCAAAAGCGATACAAGACCTAAACGGCAGCGGCTTGTCGATTATGGAGATATCGCATCGCAGTAAAGATTTCGAAGCAATACTGAACGAAGCTGTTTCAATGTTCAAAGAATTATTGAACATTCCTGAAGGTTACTCAGTCCTTTTCCTGGGGGGCGGTGCCAGCATGCAGTTTTGTATGGTTCCTTACAATTTATTGAATACCAAAGCAGCTTATTTAAATACAGGCACATGGGCCAGCAAAGCTCTGAAAGAAGCTAAAATTTTTGGCGAAGTTGTGGAGGTTGCATCGTCGAAAGATGCCAATTTCAATTATATACCGAAAAACTTTACCGTTCCATCAGA
>DATBXH010000571.1:0-3269 GCA_036514375.1 Bacteroidales bacterium
TATCAGGAGAATGGTTGCGGCTGATAAAATGTATCAGACAGAATTAATATGTAGTTAAATGATGACCTCTATTACATTAATTCGTAATTATGATTATTATCCGCAAGATTATAGCTTTATGCCAAATCGATTTGCTCTCACTTTAAAAGGAGGAAGTAAAGAAGATCAAATAAGGTTCAGATTATGGGAAGACCTCAATAGAAACGGGAAATTTGACGGCACAGATGAAATTTTTGCTGCTCAATATTATCCTTTAGGTGACACAGTTTGGCATACGTTACAACTTCCGATAGAATCTTTTAAAAAGATTGCAGGAAATGGTAATAACAAGCTCGAATTGAACCGAATAAGAGCATGGGATTTAGAAATACAAAGCCAAAACGAGAAGTCGCACTCTGGCGAATTATATGTAAACGATTTGAGATTCTATAGTAATTATGAGCCTAAAACATCAAAAAAAGCTTCATTAACAGGCACCTTTATAACCTTAAGCAAAGATGATTCAAGTAAAAATGGGTACTGGACACAACAGCGCTGGAACACCGAACTAGTGAAGATGAAAAACTTGAATCTTAACAAGATGATTATTCAATATAGTGTACATCAAAATAGAGCATGGTATTCGCCAAGTAAACTTTCATTTATCAAATACAACGACCCGGCATTAAACAAAATATTTGTGGCGGCAGAAGCTGTTGGTATTAAAGTCTATTTAGGATTATCTTTTAACGAATCGTGGTATAAAAGCGACAAGTCTTTAGAAAGCACTTACAACAATTTAATGCAAAAAGACAAAGATATCATTGATGAGCTATATAAATTATTTGGCTCAAAGAATACATTTAGTGGTTGGTATATTCCACAAGAGATAAATGACTACGATTGGCTAAGCGAAAATAAAAAACGATTACTTTTTTCCTGGTTGCAACAAGTAGCGGAATATGCACATAAAAAGGATGCTTTGAAACCTGTAATTATCGCTCCTTATTTTAATTTATGGCAACCTGCCGATATAGTCGAAGCATGGTATAATGATTTATTGGATATTGCAAAAGATATTGATTGGATTTACCCTCAAGATGGTATTGGTACTTTTCGTAAGGATGTCCATATTGATATTCCTAATTATTGTAATCACATTAAAACAGCTTGTGAAAAACATGGGAAAAAATTTGGAATAACAGTGGAGTCGTTTCGACAGCTCACAGGTTGGCCCATAGATAATGGCGTATTTTCTGCTACTTCAACAAATGTTAAACAATTAAACGAACAAATTCAAGAAGCATATCAGCTAAACCCGAATGATATTATCCTATTTAATTGGGATTATTTAATATACTAAAAAAGGATTGATAAAAAACAGCTGGAAACACAGTTACTTGGAGGGCAAACGCATTTAAAATTTCCTTTTGGGCTTAAGCCAACGGCAATGAAACAAACTGGAACTATCGGCTTTCAGGAAAGAAAGAACCGCGAATTGCGCCAATTAACGCGAATTTACGAAAGCATTTCGTGTAAATTAGTGTAATTGGTGGCAACTGTTAAGGACTTGATTTTTGAGTATCTTTGTTCATTGATTGGATAAATTAAATAATTATGAAAACATTAACTTTGCAGATACCTGATACCGTTGACGAAAGAGATGTTAAGATGCAATTAGCTGCTCATCTTTTTGAAAGAGGGATAATGTCTTCCGGCCAAGCTGCAGACTTAGTCGGTATATCAAAAAGAGAATTTATCGAAACAGTTGGTAAATATGGTGTTTCGATATTTGGCGAGAGTGTTGACGATTTAGAAAAGATCATCAATGGATAAAATTATTATTTCCGACACCAGTTGTTTAATAGCACTGACAAATATTGATAAACTTGAGATTCTACGGGATTTATTCCAAGAAATAATTATTACCAAAGAGGTTCATTATGAATTTGGAGGAAAACTGCCAGATTGGATAATGATCTGTGAAGTTAAAAACCAACAAAGAGTAGACGAATTAGAAAGTCGATTAGATAAAGGAGAAGCAAGTTCGATAGCTTTAGCATTAGAGATACCAAATTCTACCTTGATAATTGATGAAGTCAAAGGGAGGAAAATAGCACAATCGTTAAACATAGATATTATTGGAACAATAGGAATATTATTGCTCGCTGATAAAAAAGGATTAGTAGACGACGTGATTGGTATTATCCTTAGAATGGTGAATAAAGGATTTAGACTATCTGACAAATTAATTGATAAAATAATTGATAAATACGGAAAGAAATGATTGCCATCTGCCATAGCAACATTTCCTCTTGATTATTTGCCATCACCACTTTTGCATTCCACCACTGTAATTGTCGCATTTGCACCACCAATGTCACCGTATTCGCTGAGATTTGAAGAAGCTTTTTAACCCAAATTAAGCAATAGGGGCCAATGAAAGAGGCAAACTATTTGCTTTAGTTGAGGTAATCCCGATTTAGAAAATCATCTGAGGCTTGTGCGAAAGAATTGATTTTCTTAATCGTTGAGCAATTATATTTTTCTATGGTGTATTCAGGTTTAAATTCAATTGAAATTTTAACAGTTTTTGGGAAGATATACCTTTGAAAAATAATCATTTAAATTTTATTAAGGTTTTTTCAGATATTTTAACAATTAATCTTTCATGTTAATAATTAAAGATTTGCAAGTATTTTAATCTGTTTTACGCTTCTACGTACGAAATGGGCTGTTTTTTGGAAAATAATCTGAATTTAAATTTGCCCCTGTACTAACATTCATTAAAGATGAAAATGAAGCATTTTTTTACCCCAACCCTAACGAAACGGGTTAATTTACTTATTTGGTTTATATTTGGGATTATATCGCTTAGCAGTGTACCTGCATTTTCTGCAAATAGTTTAACACTGTATACTCCTTACACAAAAATTTCGGTTCCGCCCGGACAGTCGATAGATTACTCTATTGATGTGATTAACAGTACCAGTACTGTCCAGAATGTTGAAATTTCGATAGCAGGAATGCCTAATGGATGGACTTACGATCTGAAATCCGGAGGATGGAATATCGGTCAGATTTCCGTTCTTCCCGGCGAACGGAAAAATCTTTCTTTTAAGGTGGAAGTTCCCTTGAAAGTCAACAAAGGGAGTTACCATTTCAGGGTGGTAGCAAAAGGATTATATACCCTGCCTTTAACGGTAGTTGTTTCGGAACAGGGAACCTATAAAACCGAATTTACAACAAACCAGCCGAATATGCAGGGAGCTGCCAATTCAAATTTTACT
>DATBXH010000572.1:0-3772 GCA_036514375.1 Bacteroidales bacterium
CTCCTAAAGATGAAAAGGTAAGTTGTGTCATCACGACATGAACTTACCTTTGTTACTATACTATCACTACTACTAACTACTAAACCTATTAGAAATCTGCCTTCCTCTAGTTTCTTTCGTTACCTTATTACAGGTAGCCCAAAACCAAGTAAGGTATTTATGGATATGTATAGCCCTGACGTTTAAATGCCCAATACCAGCCTTCTCCCCCTCCGGGGGTGTTATAGCAAAGTACCAACTCATTATTATTAAGTTTCAAAATGTCAAAAGTATGAATGATTGGTCTTCCGGTAGAGGTTCCTTCATTTGGACTTATTCCCCGGCTGACGGTCGATCCTGTTATAGTAAGAGTCCCAATCGACCATACAGTTCCATCGCTTTTCGTCTTACCCTTGGTCATATCAAAGGAAAACGAGCCAGCGTGAGTTCCTGCCGGATACATCCCATTGTTTTCCGTGTTTCCTGTAACCAAAATAAAGTTTGCCGCACCATTCAGGTTAAAAGTCATTTGATCGTTCAAATCTCCCCAGCCTGACAAATCTGTGGTTGTAGGAGTCCACCATGCGGCAAGAAGATCATTCTGGTAACCGCCATTTCCGTAAAAATGGTTACCAGGAATGTCTGTTGCCCATACCCATGTTTTTCCGGCACTTGTTGTTCCGGCCAAAAGACTAAAGGCAGGGTCAACCGGATGGTCGAGTGTGTCAATTTGAACCACAATACTGTCGCGAACCAACCCTCCATCGGAAGTTGCAATAAACGGAAGGGTTACTTTTCCTAAAAAAGGTAATATAACCGTATCAACTGTTTTATTCGATCTTCTTACCAAAAGATTCCACTGACCGGCATATTGGGTCGATACATTGGTAACAACAATCTGATTGCCTTTTTTACCACTATGTGTGGTAGTTGTATTTACTACGGTAAGATTTACCTGATCCTTTGTTGCCAGGGCTCCCATGCTATCCCTGTCTTCAATGGTACTGCAGGATGCGAGAAGCACCATAGCAAGCCCGATTAAGCTATATGTTATATTCTTCATCATTTAATATTTAAATTAATTTTAATGTATCCCTTGTACATTCGTAAGTAAAGTCTAAAGGATATCATTCCTTTAATCCGGATAGTTGTATAAGAAGTCTCCGGAGAAAATATCCTTTTGAATCGTTTTACATGCTAATCATTGTTATAATTCGCATTATCCGAGGCAGTCCATCCCGGGTTTTGTGTCAAAACACCATTCGAAAGCTGTATTTGATTTAATGGAATCTGCAGGAATCCTTTTGTTTCCGGTCTGTAATCCTTACTATACGTTGCGTTCGGAACAAAGCCCGAAGTGCTTCCATTATTCATAACAGGTATATTCTTTACTTTAGCCATGGCTGTTTCCACATCGTGCCAACGAAGCAAATCAAACCAGCGGATACCTTCAAATGCCAATTCCCACCGACGTTCATTCTAAATATTGTCTAAGGTTGCCGGGACTGATGATAGCCCCACACGTCCCCTGACCCTGTCGAGGTAAGTCTGAGCATTGGGCCCTCCCAATTCAGCACCCATTAACAAAATATCTGAAAACCTTATAATCATTATATTCTGTGTATTATCCAACTGGTAATTCTGGGTGACACCATAAAGAATAGTACTGTAGCTTTCTATAGCTGTGGCACTATTAGCAGAGTTCGCATGAAACATGTTAACACCGATGTATTTTTTCTGATATAAGCCTGTTTCGTGAAAGTTTTGCCCACCATTCCAGGTATATCCTGTAAACACCTGCGAACCCGAATATAAACCTTCTCCTGCCAAATCATTAAAATTGATAACCGATCCTCTTTTACGGATATCATTATCCGGCCATACTGCGGGATCCCAAAGTTGCGGATTAACCGTACCAAACCCCCAGCCGGCAGCAAAAGGTATTCCATCCTGAACTCTTATGCCAAAAAACAGGTCAATCTGATTGGAATAATAAAGACCATCGTGACCATTATAGTTCCCGTATGTAGAATAATGCAACGAATATACGGCCTCATTATTTTCAAGGCCTTCTCCTATCCAGCTTAGTTTTTTACCATCAGGAGTTTTATGAGCATAACCATACTGAACAACCGTGGCACCACCATTCTCGCTGGGGAAAAAGGTATACGTTGTGTCAACCTGGGAGTATGGCCATAAATTACGAAAATCAGAAACCAAACCGTGTCCGCTGTTAGCAACACAATCGTCGATCCAGTCAATAACCTGGGTCTTTGTAATAGTACCTCCTTCCTTAAGCGGCATATCAGCCTTCTGATAATATCCCGTATAGAATAACCATGCCCTGGCCATCAAACCTTCGGCTGCCCATTTGTTAGCATGACCCAGATTAGAAACACCGCCAGCATCGTATCGTACGGATGGAAATTTTTCAATAGCCATTTTCAGGTCAGAACCAATTAAAGCAAATATGGAATCAGCAGGAGCCTTTGGAAAATTAACCGGGTCTGTTCCGGTTATCAATGGTACTTGTCCGAAAAGACGGGCAAGGTCCAAATAGAAATACGCTCTTAAAAAACGAGCTTCAGCTTCAGCCGTATTTTTCTGGGTCTCATTGTCCCATTTCGGTTGATCAATCTTTTTAAGAATGGTGTTGACCTGATAAATACCGGCATAATAATTGGCCCAGAAGGGTTCGTACATAGCCTCACCATATTTGCGGAATTTCGAAATTGCATGGGCCATGGGATCATTTACTCCACCACCTCCAAATCTGTCATCCGACATGAGTTCTGATACCAGAAAAGGAGAAGAAGCGGTATTGTTATTGGATGTCATAGATCCAAAATTATTTCCGAGACTCACCTGCTGAAAATAAGCAGACGCCAATGCCTGGGTAACGTCAGCAGAAGTTTGATAAAAATTCGCATCTGTTTTTTGTGTCAGGGGAGTCGTATCCAGAAAGCTGTTGGAACAACCCGCCAACATTAATATAGTTAAAGAGAATACTATTAATTTTTTCATGATCTGTCGTTTTTAAAATTTAATACTGGCACCCATCATCACTGTTCTCGGATTCGGATAAAATCCTACATCAATGTTTGAAGAATAACCTGCAGTACCATCAGCCTGGACCGGAATAAAACCAACCGCCGGATCCATACCCGAATATTTAGTAAATGTGTACAGGTTTTGAACTGCCACGTATAACCGGAACTGAGCCATTGGCATTTTTTTGATGAGTTTCTTGAAATCGTAGCCAAGTGTCACGTTGCTGATTCTTAAATACGATCCGTTTTCGACATACAGATCGGATACATATTGTGTGTTTATACTTGGTCCGGCAACAAGTCGTGGTATCCGGTTGGAAGTACCTTCTCCATGCCAGCGTCCAAATATATCCGTGGTATAATTTTGTTGCCAGCTATCGTAAAAGGAACGGTAACTTTTCATAATGTCTACCCCCTGAACACCAGTTGCAATCAAAGAGAAATCAAGACCCTTATATTCCGCAGACAGCGAAAGACCATAGGTATATTTGGGATTAGGGTTCCCAATCATGGTTGCATCATCCTGACTGATCAAACCGTCTTTGTTAGTATCCACATACCGGACGTCACCAGGCACGGCTGAGGGTTCAATAAGTCCGCCTGAACTATTTTTATATGCCTGAACTTCCGCATCGTTTTGGAATATACCATTTGTCTTTAGTCCGTAAAAATAACCTATCGGATAACCTACCTGTGCCCTGTACATTTCCTGGGTACCCTGACTTATTACATTGGCAGGACCA
>DATBXH010000573.1:0-2896 GCA_036514375.1 Bacteroidales bacterium
AGTCTTCGATTCGGCGGAATCTCCAGATTCCGCCGAGTGTATTGCTTTGTACTACAGTACGGAGCGCTGAGCATAGTCTCCAGACTACGCTCAATTCCTGACTTTTTGGACAGCCTCTTAAAAATTAATAAATGTTTCCTACACTATCACATATTATTGACTATTTCTTCGGAGTGCACATTACGTTGCCGGTACCTACCTTTGGTTTTTTTGTAGCACTGGCATTCGTGGGTGCTTATCAGATTTTTAAGAGCGAGTTCAAGCGGAAAGAAAAACTGGGATATATTCATTCTTTTCAGAAAGAAAAGAAGACTGGCATGACTGTTCGTATTCTGGGATATATTTTTAATACAATAGTCGGATTCATACTTGGATTTAAAATTATTGGAATCATTCTTGATTACGCGACATTTGCCGGTAGTCCGGTCAGGTATATTTTCTCTCTGAAGGGACATATGATCAGCGGGATTATTGTTGGCGGAATTTTTATTTATTTGACGTATATTAAAAACAGGATAGATGAGTTTCCTATTCCTGCTCTTAATCCTAAAGAAATACATCCCTATCAGTTGATGAGTTCCATTGCCTTATGGTGTGGCATCCTGGGGTTTGTCGGAGCGAAACTATTCAGTTGCCTTGAAAACCCGGTTCTTTTTATTCACCATCTCGCAAGGCAGTTATTTTCACTAACAGGGTGGACCTTCTATGGTGGATTGGTATTTGGGGCCCTGACCTATTTGTATATCGGGTACCGTCATGGAATGAGGCTGATTGATCTGGCGGATATAGGTTCGCCGGGGATGATGCTAGCTTATGGCATAGGCCGGATGGGATGCCATCTGTCAGGTGACGGAGACTGGGGCATGATTAATTCTTTTCCGAAACCATCCGTATTAACGTGGCTGCCAGACTGGGCATGGTCATTTCAATTTCCGCATAATGTATTGAATAAAGGCATTTTTATTCCAAATTGCGCGGAAGCCTATTGTTATGCCCTGCCTCAGGGTGTGTTTCCAACCTCTTTGTACGAATCGGTTATTTGTTTGCTGTTGTTTGCTATGCTTTGGCTATTACGCAATAAAATCCGTTTACCTGGATTGATGTTCTTTTTATATCTGATATTGGCAGGTATGGAACGTTTCTTCATGGAAATGATTAAAGTTAATCCGCATTATCATTTAGGCCAGTTGTCTTTTACGCAGGCAGAATTTATAAGCTTTTTTATGATTATCGGAGGGATTGTGGGAGTGACAGTACTTTTCTTCAGGAACAGATCAGGGCGGAGAATGGTAAACTATTAGTCTTTAATCAAACATTCACAATGGAATGAAGCTGGTGGTTGAACCTTATCAACCTTAATAATTGCGTATAGAATTACAAATTGCCAGGAGGTAATTAATATAATTAGTTAGTTAGTAGTTGTTAAACCACCCGGGTGTGAACCCCGGTGGTTTTATTACTGTTTACGAAAACAGGTATTTGAGAAATAAATAACAATTTTTATTAATTTAACAGTGATATTTATAAAGCTTACTCCTTTAAAATGAGAAAGGAATAAAGGGTTATATCAAATAATGATATGAGACTACTACTAGCTTCTATAATTGCAGGTATTTTATTTTGCCTTTCTGCAACCGTATATTCTCAGGAGACAAGTTTTACGCTGAATATGGGGAAAATAACCCTGAAAGAGTTATTGAAAGAGATAAAAAAGCGAAGCAATTATTCATTTTGGTATAATAACAACGAGGTAAATGATAATGCAGTTGTATCGGTGAATGTAAAAGATCAGACGGTCGCTAAAATTCTTGATATCGTTTTAAAAGATCAGGGATTAGCCTATAATATTAAGGACAGGTTCGTTTTCATTTATAAGCCGGTTTTATATAAGAACCGTTCAGGTACGGAAAGAATAAGAATAACCGGATTGGTTAGCGATACCGCGACAGGAAGACCACTACCGGGCGTCATTGTTGTGGCAGAAAGTGAACCTGTTGCTGAAATCAGTGACGAAAAGGGAAAATTTGCTATTGAATTATCGGGTTCTGAGACTGGTTTGGTGTTTTCTCATGTTGGGTATGTGACCAAGCGAATAGCTTTATCAGGACAATCAATTCTCAATCTTAGTCTGTCACTCGAAGTCAAACAACTCGAGGAAATTGTGGTTCTTGCCAATGGAATGAAGCTTGACGAGATAGTAGTGGTAGGTTACGGAGTTGCCAAAAGGCTTACCAATACTGGGGCGGTAAGTGCCATTAAAGCGTCAGAGGTCAGAAAAATACCGACATCAAACGTGCAAAACACCTTATCGGGTAAGATCCCCGGTATATTTTCTCAGCAGAGATCAGGGCAACCCGGGAAAGACGCATCCGACTTTTTTATCCGCGGCGTAAGCTCATTAAACCCTGATGGCAATCAGCCACTGATTATTGTAGATGACATTGAATATACCTATGAGCAGTTAAGTCAGATCAATGTCAATGAAATAGAAAGTATTTCGGCGCTGAAGGACGCCTCGACCACTGCTGTTTATGGTATCAAGGGTGCAAATGGCGTGCTTGTGGTGACCACCCGCAGAGGAAGCACTGGGACACCAAAGATCAATTTACGCTTTGAGTCAGGACTCCAGTCGCCGGTGAAAAAACTACATTTTCTGAATTCTTATAACACCGCCTTACTTGTTAATGAGGCTTATCAGAATGATGGATTAACAGCACCTTTCAGCCAGGCAGATCTTGATCATTTCAGAACAGGAGATGATCCTTACGGTCATCCGGATGTTAACTGGTATAAGAAAATCTTTAAGCCCAGTTCGCTTCAGCAGAATGCCAACATTGATATTTCAGGTGGGGACAGGACCATCAAATATTTCGTTTCCGGTGGAGCATTCAGACAG
>DATBXH010000574.1:0-2253 GCA_036514375.1 Bacteroidales bacterium
TACCATATTCCCATGGTTACAGAGGAAAGTTCCGTTGTTGCAGCTGCCGCCAAATCGGCCAAGATCTGGTCAATTCGCGGAGGTTTTCATGCGTCCGTAAAATCAATGATAAAAACAGGACAAATCCATTTTATCTGGCAAGGGATGCCTGCGAAATTATTTCATGAATTCAACGCATTGGAACGCCTGCTGTTTGATAAGGTAGAGCAACTTACCGAAAGTATGCGAAAGAGGGGCGGCGGTATCAAAAAGATCGAACTGTTTGATAAAACCAAAGAAATCCGTGGGTACTATCAATTATTTGTAAGTTTTGAAACGGCCGATGCAATGGGTGCGAATTTCATTAATTCCTGCCTTGAGTCAATGGCTGCAGAACTGAACCGCTTCATCCGGGAGAATCCGAATTTCTCAGGAAGTGAGAAACAGGTTGAAGTTGTCATGTCTATCCTTTCGAATTATAATCCCGATTGCGTTGTTGAAACTTATTTGGAATGCCTGGTGGATGATTTGAAGGATGTTTCAGGTTTTTCCTCCATGGATTTTGCAAACCGGTTTAAGCTGGCTGTGGATATATCAAAATCTGATATTTACCGGGCGGCTACACATAATAAAGGTATATTTAACGGAATTGATGCAGTGGCGATTGCTACAGGCAATGACTACAGAGCCATTGAAGCCGGGGGACATGCCTACGCTTCTCATACGGGTCAATATTGCGGATTATCTTCTGTCCTCGTTGAAGACGGTAGATTTCGATTTTCACTTGAATTGCCCATGGCAGTTGGAACAGTCGGTGGAGTCATCGGCGTCCATCCGCTGACAAAGTTTTCACTTCAATTGTTGAATAATCCAAACGCCAATGAACTCATGATGATTATTGCGTCAGTAGGTCTCGCCAGTAATTTTGGGGCTGTTCATGCTCTAATTACATCCGGTATACAGCAGGGGCACATGAAAATGCACTTGTCCAATATCCTTAACCAGTTGGAGGCCAGTGATGAACAAAAGAAATCAGTCAAACAATATTTCAGAGATAAGGCAGTCACATTCCGTGATGTGGAGAAGTATTTGGTTCAGATGCAAAGTGAAAAGTAATCCATAAGATAAGTTGGAGGAAACAGGAGACATGCGTCAGAAACAGAGTTAAAGCATATAAATTTTTTCACTGGTTTAAATAAGCACCTTTTTCACCTATTTCCTATGCTTAAGAAATGGTTTTCCAACGGCAAATTAATGTTGACCGGAGAGTACGCGGTGCTGTTTGGAGCAAAGGCCTTGGCTACTCCATTACAAGTTGGACAATCACTTGAAATTACTGAAGAGGAAGGTCGTCCTTCGTTGATTTTTTCAACGGAAGTATTGGGCAGACCTTGGTTTAGGGCCGAGTTTAGTACTGATTTTTTTGAAATCCTGGATGCCAATGAATCATCCAGTGCATGTTATCTGCAAGAGTTGCTTGGTGCTGCGAGGTTATTAAATCCTTCTTTTTTAAGAAAAAAGGAACGAATTTATGCCACTTCGAAGATTGGATTCGACATTACATGGGGACTAGGAAGCAGTAGTTCGCTAATCTCCAATATTTCGTGGTGGGCAAATGTCGATCCGTATGAGCTGAACCGGCTTGTTTCAGCCGGCTCCGGATACGATATTGCTTGTGCGAGAAGTAATACTGCTCTTTTTTATTCATTATCCAATAGCCTTCCTACAATAGAATCAGTTAATTATGTTCCAAAATATGCCGAACAAACGTGGTTTGTTTACCTTGGCAATAAGCTTGCAACAGAAGCAAATCTTTCTGAAAATATGGGCAAGTTAAATCCAAAAACTTCCGAAATCGCCGAAATATCAAACATCTCATCTGCTTTTTTGAATGCCAGCTCAGTTTCTGAAATTTCTGATTTAATGCAGGCCCATGAACGGATTATTGCAGGTATATTAGATAAATCCACCATTCAGTCTCAATACTTTCAGGATTTTAGAGGCACCATAAAGTCTCTTGGAGCCTGGGGAGGCGATTTTTGTATGGCTGTTTCTGACGACAATGAATCGTATGTAAAAAAATACTTCGAACAGAAGGGGCTTAGAACTGTTCTATCTTTTAATGAATTATCAATTTAATGTGAATGCAGATAAATGAAATCCGATGGCAAAGCCCGTCAAATATAGCATTGATAAAGTATTGGGGGAAAAAGGATTTTCAGCTACCCATGAACCCTTCGTTGAGTGTTACATTAAGCAATTCAGTTACGAATA
>DATBXH010000575.1:0-4793 GCA_036514375.1 Bacteroidales bacterium
ACACCTGCGCCGCAAATATTGATACCCGGTGATGATAACCTGACATATTCGCCATAATTTGAAAATGGTAATTTCCTGTCCATGGAGTCAACAGCCGCAACAGCCATCACATTTGTGTAAGCCGCAGGGTATTCTTCTCTCTCAGCATAAAGATTGCCGGCAGATGCTACTATGAGGATGTTTTTCTCTTTGGCAACCCGTAAAAGATCTTTTTCATAATCCGAAATATAGTCTCCTGCCCAGGAACAATTGATGATATCTGCTCCGGCTTTAATTGCATATTCAATGCCTTTGTATCCATCCCTGATGATTGCTTTTTCAGCAAAGTCGGATACACATTTTACAGGGATAATTTTAAAATATTCCGGGGCTTTTTTGCCATAAGCCTTTGTAAGTATAGTAGCAATAATGCCGGCAATGTAAGTTCCGTGGTAAAATTCCTTCAAACGTCCGGGCGGAGGAGAAACATCGTTGTCTCCATCCGACACATCCCAGCCCTTCAGATCATCAATATATCCGTTTCCATCATCATCAAAGTGGTTCCCTGGTATTTCTTTGGGGTTCTTCCAGATAAAATCCCTGAACATCTCATGGGTCAGCCGGAAAGCATCATCGACAATGGCTATTTTTAAAGGCCTGTTCATTTTGTAATGTAAATTTACAGGACAATGTATCCTGTTCAGGTACCAGCTTTCAGTGAAATGCTCCGAACACCATTCTTCGTTCAAATTCCGGTCAGGAATCTCATCAACCTTTTCCACAAAAGGAAGAGCTGAAAAATTTGTTTTGAAACGGGACAAATTGGTCCCCTGCTGGAAATCTATTCTTATCCATTGGGCCAGTTCATCATCATCAATAGTCGAAGCTCTCGAAATCCGGCTGATCCGAAATTGCCCGACGGCCTTTTTAATCAGGGGTGAAACATGAGAAGCTTTATCATTAAAAAGAAACGATGAAACCGGATATGATTTCTTTATCTTAACCAAAACAAAATTTCCGTTGCCTGCATAAATAACGGATAGATTAAAAAAAATCAGAACTAAAAGCAGGCAGGCGGATGAAGTTTTATGCATTGTGTCTAAAAGAAAAACAGTTACTGCCTGTGCTTATCGTTGTACTGGATGGTAATTGTTTCTGTTCCCCCGGAATCACCCTGGTTATGGTTCGTAAGACCAGAGCCTTGTCCCATATGGATAGGTACTCTTCCCTGAAGATCAGGTAAAGCAAACGTTGAAGTACCGTTGCCTCCATACATGGTGCCCAATAGTGAAAAAAGGGCTGTATTGGACGATATAGCCAATAACTGGCCATTGCACATAGCCCAGCCCACAGGTGCAAAGTTAAAACCAAACATTTCTATCTCTCCCACAAAGGGGTTCGATCCTGACCTGGAAGGGAATATACCGAAAAGAGAGATGCAATAATTAACGGTCAGATAAGGTTGCATATTCGAAACAGGAGCTGCCGTACGCACTTCGTCAACAATCGGATGGTTGGAATCCAGATCAAGTGCCACCCAGTTATTGCCATCGTAAGTAATCATATTACCCTTCACAACGCCGGTTTTGGTAATTTCGACGGAATCGTTTTTAATCACCAAAGGTAGTTGTACAAATTTGGGTGAGTTTGAATTAGCTGCATAAAGAGCATAAGGGACACTTAGTAATTGGCTCGAACCTGTAATGGTATAGTTTGTTCCTCCCGTTGGGTCGGTTTCCGTTTTTATAAAATAAGGTCCGTTAGCCCAATTGATGGCAGAGAAATTATCGGTGGTTGTACCTGCTCCAATTTCAAGTGTTACCAATCCATTGGCATTGGAAACGGCTGTTTGGGTTTCGGTATAAACAGCAGTACCGGTAGCCGAAGTCTGCAATATGCTGATTCGCATTCCTATGTTGTGGTTTGTAACAAGTTTATTGCCTGCATCGCGTATCACCGCCTGATAACTCATTTTTTGAGGAGCTTGTGTCCATGCCATGACAGTAAATACCATAGCAAATAAAAGAGTAAATAATTTTTTCATAGGGCTCAGTTTTTAATGATTTTAAAGGTCTTTATTTCTTTGCCGCCCCGGATTACTTTCAGGAAATAAACTCCGGTGGCAAAATCTTCCATACCAATGTTTGTTTTGCTATTTACAACTTGCTCTCTGCTTAAAAGTTTCCCGTTGATATCGCAGAGCTGGTAGGACAAGTTTTCCATATCAAAGTTCTCAAAGCTTAATGTCAAAAAGTTTGTGACAGGATTGGGATACACCGTACAGTTTAAATTAGTCCCGGTAACTTCTCCGATAGTAGTAACAACCGTAATCTCAAACGGCTGTTGTACACCTTGTGCAGAAGATCCACCCGTTGCTGTATTCGTGGTATAAACCACCTCTCCGACAGTATAGCTCGCCGAGCCTCCGCTACCTGAAGCATTGCCTCCTGAAGTAACTTTGGCCTCCTGTGCCTGTATCCCCTGAAGGGATAAGCTTATTAAAATGCCTGCACTGCATGTTAGTTTCTTTAGCATCATGAGTTAGTTTTTTTTAAATTATGAGGTAAAATCATGTGTTGAAAGTGTTTAATTATTAGGTTTTCACAGGTATTCTTTCAATTCTCTCAAGGTATGATTAATAACAGATAGACCTCCCTTTTCGGTTTCATCGTTCCAGTCATTAAAAACACATTTCGCATTAGTTTGTTCTTTAGAACTAAGGACATAAACACCTGTGAAAATGGTGCCAGTGTAACGAACCTTCCTTTCTTTCGGGCAGAACAATTCGGTTATTATTTTTTGAGGAAAATAGAATTTATATTTGTGGCCTATAGCCAATTATTTCTTTTGCGCTATAGTGTCGGGAATAAATTTAACAAGGATTGATGAGGGGATTTGCTACACTGATTGCACTACTACTTTACCACCTGGTTTCCGGGCAACAAGCGGGTATATTAAAAATTAAAAAGCTCTCAACATACCAGGGATTGTCCAGTTCAATCATTTCTGCAATTGCTCAGGATGATTTTGGTTTTATGTGGTTTGGAACCGAAGATGGACTGAATAAATACGATGGATACAAATTCACAGTATACAAATATAATTATAAGGATACGAACAGTCTTTCCGACAATTTCGTTTCCGATATCCGGAAACTCCCGGGTTCCAACCAACTTTGGATAGCTACAAACAATGGATTGAATCTTTTTGATTATGATAAGGAACGTTTCATACATTTCGTATCCAGGTCAAACGATCCGTCAAGCCTAAGTAATAATCTTGTAACGAAAATAGCCAAAGCAAATGATGGTAATTTATGGATAGGAACTTATGGGAGTGGTATTTGCCATTTTAATATCATGACCCATATTTTCAGTAGGATAAATAATATTCCGGGAAGTCCCAAAAACTTTACTGATACCAAAGTGATGGCTTTACTGGAGGACAGTTATGGGGTTGTATGGATCGGCTCACAAGATGCCGGCCTTGATGCATATCATGTAAAAAAGAATAAGGTAATCCATTATGGCAAAAGTTCAAAAGGAAACTATTCGCTTCCATCTGATATTATTAATGTTATTTATGAGGATCGTGATCATAATATCTGGATTGGAACCAATGGAGGATTAGTCCTTTTTAAAAGAGGTACCGGACAATCTGTTACTTTCCGTCATCAGGCAGATAATCCGCATAGCATAAGCTCCAATATTGTTAAAACGATCATGCAGGATCACAGGGGCGTCTTCTGGATAGGCACTCAAACGGGTGGATTAAGCAGATTTAATTTGAACGAGGATATGATTGTTTCATCCGAAAAAGCAATATTTGAAAATATTTATGAATCAGAGGATGAAACAGGCTTATCGTATTCCACCGTTCATTCTTCTTTTGAAGACCGGGATCACAATATCTGGATCGGCACATATACCGGAGGTATCAATTTTATCAGCAATACGCCTGATCGATTTAATAAACTTCAGCAGCATAAAAATCAGTTGGATGGTCTTTCGTACCATAAGGTATGGGGCATTTGCAATGATAAGAATGGAAATATTTGGATAGGCACAGATGGTGGCGGAATTAATGAATATGATCCAAATTCCGGTGCCATCAAAGTATTCCGACATTCTGATGCCGACACCCGTTCATTAAGCGATAACGCTATTTTATATGCACTGAGAGACCATGACGGAAATTTATGGTTCGGTACATACAGCGGAGGATTAAACCGATACGATCCACGAACAGGAGGATTCATCCATTTTCAGCATCAGGCAGATGATTCTACCAGTCTCTCATCTAATGATGTTCGTGTGATTTATGAAGATGCACAGTATAACCTTTGGATCGGCACAAATGGTGGAGGCCTTTCCTTATTTCTTCCTTCGAAAAATAAATTCAGAAACTTCGAAATGGGGAAATTTGGTATTCTAGGCAACAGTATAAGGGCAATTCTGCAGGATAAAGATGGTGGATACTGGATAGGAACTTACGGTAACGGACTGCATTATTTGAGCCAGGGCTTTACCAGGATTTTGCATTTTAATCATCAACCGGGTGATGATAATAGCTTAGGAAACAATACGGTATATTCAATTATGCAGGATCATAAAGGAAAGATCTGGGTGGGAACAGAGGGCGGAGGATTAAGTATTTACCTTCCCTTATCAGGAAAATTCAAAAATTATGGCGAAACGAACGGGCTTGCCAACAATATTGTCAGGGCTATTCTGGAGGATCATTCCGGAAATCTCTGGTTAAGTACGAACAATGGTATTTCGTGCTTCTCACCACAAAAAGAATATTTTAATAAT
>DATBXH010000576.1:0-3193 GCA_036514375.1 Bacteroidales bacterium
AGTGTATCTGTAAAATTTATTTTTATCGACACATTGACCACATCCGTTGTTTGGGTAACATCATTATAATCCGGGCTGGTAACAGATTTTGCCTGCCAGTCATTCAGAAAAAAACCTTGCGGGGGCTGAGCTTTGATACAAGCCGCAATGATCAAAATAATTATTGCTGATAATAAAATTCTTCTCACAACTACGATTTTAATGTTTTATAAATTACAAAAAGAAAAGATGTAACTTCTGAGATGCAAAGTTAAATATGAAACTTCTTCTCCTTTTACTTCATGTTACTTAGTTTAAAGGTTATGTTCCAAACAATTCAAACGTACGTAGAATTAATAAAAATTATACCCTGCGGTTCGTCAAAAAACCTTGAAATTCGGGGAAAGTTTTAGTATATTGGAGTTATAACTTAAAATATAAAGTCATGACAGACAATCAGGAAAACAAGCTCAGGATGTATTTCACTGTGAGTGCAATTTGTGACTGCAATTCTGAGATATGGCAGGACAATGAGGTGTTTGTAGCAGATTATCATAGGTTTCAATCCAAGATCCCACTTATTGAAAAATACCGGGATTTAATGAAAATTGAAAATATCATCAGTGGTTCTATTAAAAGTTTTGATCGTATTGAACTGGAGGAAATGGCTTTTTATCTGTCAGGAAAGATCCAACTATATGCCAAAGAAATCGGCAACCAAAGTCTCTATGCCGAAGTACACAACAACCGGGATAATCTGGGTAATGCAACAGATATCGAATTAATTGAAATTTGTAACGCGCTTGCCGATCAGGCCTCGGCTGGTCTTCCATACTTGGCTTCATACGGAATTACCACTGAAAGCATTGCAAGCTTACAGCAACAGGCGTCAATGTACTTTGTGAACATGAACAGGGCTAAATCCTCGCATCTTAAAACAAAAAGTGTGGAGGAACGGTTAAGGAAACTGTTCAAGGATTGTGACGATTTGCTGAGAAACAAACTGGATAACGATATTGAATTTTATAAAAACAGTGATCCGGAATTCTATGGTCAGTACAAAACGGCCAGAATTGTGATCGGTTTGGAACCATCTACCATGATTGAAATAAGGAAGATGGTGAGTGCCATTAATTAATATTGATCCGGGACTATCTGAAAGTCTTACCTTCCAGGTATAATCTGTGATGAACTATGAATAATTCAGCACAGATTGCGCCTGAAGAGGTAACGTTTTGGTAAAGTAAACGTATGCTAAACAAATCTTAATTTTTATTAAACATGAAATCGCCACTTAAACTTATCTGCTTATTATTCCTTGTAACGTCAATTGCTTCATGCAAAAAGGATAACACATCTGCCCCTGTTAAAATGTCGGCTGTTGTTGATAGCAAAACATGGAGCCCCGATCTTCGGGTAGTAGTACTTCAAAATGATGTTTTTACGATCACAGCAAGTTCTCCTTTATCAAGTCTGACACTTGTTATTACAATCAATGGTTCGGCTACAGGCACCTATTCATTTCCGGCTATTTCATCCATATGCGGGGCGACCTATACAAATGTTGCAGTTCCTTCGTCATCGGATATTTATGCAAGCGTAACAGGGAGTGTTGTTCTCACAAAAGTAGATAAAACAGCCAAATTAATTTCAGGTACTTTTGAATTTACGATGGCCAATACCAGTCTATCTACGAAATCAATTACAAACGGTCAGTTTAACGATCTTCAATATATGGAATACTAGGAATCGGTAAATTTAAAACCCGGTAAATCGTTTTTTATTTAACGATCTGCCTGATTTTTCCAGGTTAATTTTTATCCGGCCTCATTTAATAAAGCTGCTACCTTTATTAAATGAGGCCATTCTTTGTTTTGTTCCCAAAATGCGATAATTTCGGACACGAATCATTCATATTTAATTCTTTTATGAAAATAGCAATTATAGGGACAGGTGGTGTTGGCGGATATTTTGGAGCAAAATTAGGTCAATCCGGGAATGATGTTACCTTCCTGGCCAGAGGTGAACATCTCAGGGTAATGCAAACCAACGGGTTAACTGTTAAAAGCATTCTGGGCGACTTTAAAATTGGTCAGGTTAAAGCAACCGACAATGTAAAGAATATAGGAACTGCCGATCTTATCATTCTCGGTATTAAGGCCTGGCAGGTAAAAGATATGGCTTTGGAATTGTTAAACATTATCGATAAAAATACGGTTGTTCTGCCTCTCCAGAATGGCATTCTTGCTACCGAAGAATTGACGGAACATATCGATCGTAGGCATGTGATTGGAGGCTTATGCCGGATAATTAGCAAAATAGAATCGCCCGGAGTTATCCAACATATGGGAGTAACACCAACCATTGTATTCGGGGAACCGGATAATTCGAAGAGCAAACGAATCCTGGAAATACAGGAAATATTCAACAAGGCAGGATTTATTGGCAGAGTGGCGGATGATATCGAAGCTGAACTTTGGAAAAAGTTTATATCAATCTGTGTTAGCGGCCTTTTGGCAGTGACCCGGTCCACATATGGAGAGATTCGTACATTAAAGGAAACACGGCAACTCATGATCGGATTAATGTCTGAAATTTTCATCTTGTCTAAAAAGATGAAGATTAATTTAGAATCCGATTTCATAGAGAAAACAGTATCATACATTGATGGATTTTCGCCGGACATGACCTCATCGCTTGCCCGCGACGTTTGGGCAGGAAAACCTTCGGAAATAGAATACCAGAATGGTACGGTTGTGAAGCTTGGAAACAAATATGGCGTAGATACACCCATCAACAAATTTATATACGAATGCATTCTGCCAATGGAAAAAAGAGCAAGAGCTAAAGCTTGATCCTTGTCAGGTCACGAAAGGCTTCTCCCTGTTTCTCAACATAAAGACCACATTTTCCTTCAATGCCAATTGAAAAATGATTTATCTTTAATATATGAAATTTAACAAATCATGGGTGGTCAATTTTTATATGAAACGTTTGATCTTAACGATGCACGGTTAGTATCAAATTTAGATGAATTTGCGCTTTGGTCTGCGCCTTTTGGATTAAAACTACTGGATTGTATTAAATTAAAAAAGGGCATGAACGTGCTGGACATCGGGTTTGGAACCGGCTTTCCACTGCTCGAGATATCCCAGCGTTTGGGTCAGGCATCCAATGTCTTCGGAATAGATCCCTGGGATACGGCGATTGCCAG
>DATBXH010000577.1:0-4307 GCA_036514375.1 Bacteroidales bacterium
CCGCAGCCGATGTAAGAGAAAAGGACGACGCCCGCAAGATTTACGAAAAGGAGTTGCGTAAATTCATAGCACAATGGCTGGGAAGCAACAGCGAGGTGACTGATACCGACCGCGAGCGCATGAACATCCGGGTTAAATTGGGAACCCGTGCGCCGGTGCCTGTTCCTCTTTCGAGCCCCAATGGCTGGGTCGATTTCTCGGTACGTGAGCAGCATATTATTCACATTATAGACGACGTAACCATGGGTAAAGCGAAACCCCACGGTGTGCATGGCTGCGAGATTTGGATGAAACCCGGGGGTGAACCTCCAAAGGCCGATTCGGATTTCAGTTACCAGGGCATCAGCACCAAAAGCCTTCATACAGTAATCTTTTCAGGATATGATGTAGGGAAAACCATCTATTACCGGTTACGTTGGATAAACAAACGCGGTAAGCCCGGACCCTGGAGCAATACCTTCAGCGCAGTGGTGGGAGGATAATTGCGGTTAATGCACTGAACATCCTGACCTGACGAAGTGTTTTGCTTATCGTTGTGAGGATAAAAAAATCGCCGGACAACTATTCGATTTATAGATTGTTTATCTCTTAAAAACAAAATGTTATGAGAGCGGTGGCATGGATGTATTTTTCCATATTCCTTTTCATCATGAGCAATTTATACGATCAGGTAAATGCCCAGGAAAGTCAGGGTGGGAGCGAGCTGGATAAAAAAGTTCAGGCTTTTTTGAACAGCAGAACGCGCACATGGCACGACTGGAATGTACCTGCATCTGATGGTAAGTTGTTGTTCGATCTCATTGTGAAACATAAGTACAAAAGGGCTGTTGAGATTGGCACTTCAACCGGGCATTCAGGTATTTGGATGGCCTGGGCGTTAAGTAAAACAGGAGGGAAGCTCATCACTATCGAAATTGATGAGGGCCGATACAAACAGGCTCTCGCAAACTTCGAAAAAGCAGGAGTAGCTCAATACATTGATGCACGATTGGCGGATGCTCATGATTTAATACCACAACTTAAAGGTCCGTTCGATTTTGTTTTCTGTGATGCCGATAAGGACTGGTACATAAACTATTTTAATGCGTTAGATCCGAAACTTGTCGTTGGAGGTTGTTTTACGGCACATAATGTAGGCATGCCGGGCGTTATCGAATATTACGATTATGTAAGCAAACTGCACAATTATAAAACTACAACGGATAACCGCGGCGCCGGGATGGCCATCAGTTATAAAACTGCCGAAAAGTAAGGTTGGTACCCCAATTCCGGCCAATTACCACACATACGGAATGAGCCTGTAGCGCGTTTTATACGTATATTCGGAATAACCCTTCAATTCACTTGTTAAGGTTTTATCCTCCAGATAGGTTCTGGTTAAGAACAGGACGATTAATATACTAACAGGTATAATACTCCACAGAGAGCCGAATAATAAAGGGAAACCTGCCGCCTGAATAACCAATCCCATGTACGCAGGATGCCGTACAACTTTATACAATCCGGACTCACAAACGGTATGTCCTCTGTCCGTCTGAATCCTGACGGTGCTTGAAAAGAATTTATTTTGACTTTGTGCAATGAGAAAAAGAAATTGCCCTGAAAATGACAGTATAGCGCCTAATATGTATATACTCCAGTGAAAATCAGGAGACCAGTGAAAACGACCTGAATCTAGTCCTGCGACAACATACATGCCTATAGTAACCACGAAGGATAACCCCAAAATCCATTTATCCCACTTCTTGACACCTTCTCCTGGTTTTGAACGTTCTTTCATTAGATCCGAATCCATGCGCAGGGCAGTAAAACCCAATATGAACATGAACAGCCCAATAAATACATAAACTAACCCTTGCCAATAAACGAAACGGCCGGCACTGATAAAAATGACTGCGAAAAATAGCAGCATACCCAATGTTTGTTTTATAAAAAGACTTGCTTTCATAGAAAAAAGTTTAAGTATCGATTCATGCCTTCAAAATAAATAGCAAAACGGATGATGTAGAACAGCCAATATCTATTTATTTTTACTCAACCAATTTTAGGAATAATGCTACTGACAATAAATAAAAACAACAAGATAACAGTATTTGAACAGATCTTTACACAAATAACCGAACTCATAAACAATGGCTCGCTGGATGCCGGAACACGGTTACCTTCCTCCCGTGAACTGGCAAAAACGATAGGGGTAAACAGGACTACGGTTATTCGTGTATACGAAGAACTGTGGGTTCAGGGGTATATAGAAAGTACACCGGGATCGTATACCACTGTTCGGAAACGTAAACAAATAACCGGAATTCCGGAAGACGACGACACGGATACCAGGCGGGAACAAACGATTTACAAGGACCATTTAAACTTGTTGTACGATCCGATCATGTATTATCTCGAAAACGGGAAATCGATTGAAAAGGGAAAGATTAATTTCCTGCAGCTCTCACCCGACACAAGATTACTCGACAGGAAACATGTAAATGCCAGCATGAGAGACGCCCTTAATGAAACAGAAACCAATCCGTTCGATTTTACACATGCCAGAGGTTATAAACCGTTAAGGCAGGTAATTGCCAAACAGATGAAATTACACAATATTCATGTGGAAGACAAGAATATATTGGTTACCAATGGCTCGTTGCAATCATTACAATTGATTTTCCAAGTATTTTCAAAGCCGGGAGACTATATAGCCATAGAGAACCCGACTTATTCCATCATGCTTCATTTCATAAAAATATTCCGGCTCCGGATCATTGAAATACCCATCAGCAAAGAGGGAATGGATTTAAAGGTTTTAGCGAGCGTATTAAAGGAAACTCCGGTTCGGTTTATTTACACCATGCCGACGTATCAAAATCCTACCGGGATATCCATGCCTCAGCTCAGGAGAGAGGAGCTTCTGCATCTTTGTGAGGATGAAGACTGCATCATTATTGAAGACAGTATTGAGGAAGAAATGAAATACAGTGGGAAAGCATATCTGCCCATCAAATCCATTGATAAAAAAGGACAGGTCATTTACCTTGGTACGTTCACCAAAGTCATGGCGCTCGGATTAAGGATCGGCTGGATCATAGCGCCTCCCGAATGCATAAAGAAACTCACGGTACTAAAGTCCATCTTCGAAATATCTTCCAGTACCATCAATCAGCTATTTCTTTATAATTTCATCAACAAAGGAGCTTTTGATTTACACTTACGGAAGACCGTGCGGGTTTTCACAAAAAGAATGAAGGTGGCCGTCAATGCCATAAAAAAGTACATTCCCCCGGAGAAAATAGAATGGACAGAACCGAACGGAGGCTATATGATCTGGGTAAAACTATTAACCAAGCCGATGGAAAACATAGAAAACCATATTTCAGACTATGGAGTAATGGTACATAACGGAAAATACTTTTTCGCAAAAGAAGAACCCCATGACTATATCCGAATATGCATCGCCCAGACCAACGAAACCGAGATAGAAGAAGGGATGAAAAGAATTGGGGAGGCGATAAGAGGGGTGACTCTTTGATAACTTATTTATAAAGTCTTATTTGTTTGTACATTCTGCATCTCATAAGTGTTGGGATCGTGGAGTTTCTTTCTAACGTCTTTTGTAAACCTAATGTTACTTTTATGTATGTTTGTAACAAATTATTTTTTACTTAAAAATCAAATTATAAAGTATCTAATGAAATAATCGTAAAAATTTGACGTTACATATTAGTATATATTTTGAATAATTATTTAATTTCGTAACAAAACAATAACATCATGACACCCGACAAAATAATTGGAAAAAATATCAAAGCATATAGGGAAATCAATGGATTTTCCCAGGATGCGGTTGCAAATTTCCTAACAATAAAAAGGGAAATGATAAGCTACTATGAAAACGGGACAAGGGAAATACCCTTTGAAATTCTGAACCGTTTGAGTGATTTGTATGGTGTGGATATGGCAGAATTTTATGAAGAAGATGAAAAAAGCGTAAAGGAAAATGTTGCTTGTGCTTTTAGAATTGACGGAACAGAGGAAGCCGATTTGGAAGCCATTGCCCATTTTAAGGCTGTGGTTAAGAATTATTTAAAAATGAATAATTTACTTGCTACGGTATGATGGTATTACTTCAAAAAAAGGCAAATTTGTTCAGAGAGCGTAATGGAATTAGCGGAAGTGAAGCAATACGCCTAAAAAGTCTTTTGTTAAAATTGAATGTTTTGACCCTATTTAAACCCTTAACGGAAGGCTTCTCGGGGATGTCGTTGAAAATAAACGACAATTCCCGGTTCATGCTCGTTAATTCAAATCATTCT
>DATBXH010000578.1:0-3184 GCA_036514375.1 Bacteroidales bacterium
TGGAAAAAACAGTTACATCAATACCTCTGCCATTTCAATTTTTGATCTTCTTTCTATCGGTGATCATGTAAGCATATGCACTGATTCTCATTTGAGAGGATACCATATTTCCGACGGTTACCTGCATATCGGGAGTATTGAAATCGAAAATAATTGTTTCGTAGGTACACGATGCTGTTTTGCTCACAACACGAAGATGGAGGAGAACTCGTCGATCGAGGATTTAACCCTTGTTTCCGAAGGCATGGTGGTACCCCGCAACGAAAACTGGAGCGGTTCTCCTGCCGTTAAAACCGGTATCAACAAACGTTCGGATAGTCTTAAACTATGGTCAGTCAGGAATAATTTGTTGTTTCTTGTCAGTGTCTTTGTTATTCCACTGGTTACCATGATTGCCTATTTCCCGGGTATGATGCTGATTACTTATATCGATTATTCGTCGGAAGGTTACCGGTTTTTGTGGCTGACCTTTGGGGTGGGAGTATCGTTTGTGGTACTGTTAACCTTCATCATTACCATTCTTAAATGGCTGATGCTTGGAAATATAAAAGAGGGAAAGTATCCGGTCAACAGCTTCTTTTACTATAAGAAATGGTTTTTTGACCAGTTGATGAAACTGAGCCTGCAAGTAATCGGAACGCTTTATACCACGCTTTATCTCCGAATCTGGTTTAAGATGCTTGGAGTTAAGATGGGTAAACGGGTCGAAATCTCGACTGTCGAATTTATTTCACCCGATTTGCTGGTTACCGGTGACGAATGCTTCCTGGCCGACTCGGTTTCCGTGGGTGCTTCTCATGTAAGAGATGGGTTTATCACCATTGCGAAAGCCCGTTTTGGTAACCGGACGTTTATAGGGAACAGTGCAGTGATAAGTCCGGAAACGCGTCTGGGTAATGATGTGCTTATAGGAGTTCTCTCTAAAATGGATAACAGAAACCTGCCGGCACAGAATGGTACCTCCTGGTTTGGATCGCCGGCTGTGTATCTTCCAAGACGCGACGTAAACACCGACTTCTCCGTTGAACAAACTTACCGGCCTCCCCGCAGGTTATTTGTGCTCCGTTATTTCATCGAATTTTTCAGGGTAACCTTGCCGGCTACGCTTTTTATATTATTGGCAGCTTTAATCACCAATATTGTTTCGTATTTGCAGGTAGAACAATCGCTCTGGGAACTCTTTCTTGTTTTTCCTTTTCTTTATTTCGGAGCAGCCATTTTGGGATCGTTGATGACTGCTTTGCTGAAGTGGCTGGTTGTTGGAAAATATGTTCCTAAAAAGAAACCTCTCTGGAATAATTATGTTTGGAGAAGCGAGCTGGTGACAGGAGTTTATGAGAATTTTCTCGTATTGTTCTATTTGAATATTCTTACCGGTACACCTTTTATTAAATATCCGTTGCGACTGCTGGGGTGTAAAATTGGCAAAAAGGTTTGCCTGTATACCACTCAAATTACAGAATTTGATTTAGTCAGAATGGGCGACAATACTGTGGCAAATGATAACTGTACCCTCCAAACTCATTTGTTTGAGGATCGGGTGATGAAGATGTCGTATATAACTATCGGAGACGGTTGCAGTGTAGGTGGCATGTCGGTAGTATTGTACGATTCGGTGATGGAGAATAATTCCGTACTCGAACCATTATCGGTATTAATGAAAAACGAGACCTTGCCGGTCAATAAAGCTTTTATGGGTATACCTGCCAAAACAGTTTAACCCGGATTCCGCCATAGAAAAATATAACGACGGAACAATGTTTTGATTGTAACATTTGAATTTGAAGATCGTCATACGGTTAATTTTAAGATGACCAAGTGATGATTTAAAAGATTAACCTTGAGCTTACCACAGCATATCAAAGACATTATAAAGCCGACATCTCAGGAAGAACAAGAGATTGGCAGTCTGTTTCAACGGGAAGAATTTCAAAAAGGACATTTTCTTATTCAGGAAGGAACTGTTGCCCGTCATGTTTTTTACATCGAAAAAGGATTGGTTCGTATATACCGCAACGATGACAGCGGCAGAGAAGTAACCGCTTTCTTTATGCCGGAAAATACATTTGTAACTGCGCTGGATAGTTTTTACCTGCAAAAACCAACACATTATAATTTTGTGCTGCTTGAGGATGCCGTCATTTATTCCATGAGTCAATCCGACCTGGAAATAATGCTTCATAAAAGTCATGCCATGGCGATCTATGTATTTCGTATCATGTTTGAACTGTCCGGAAGATTGACGGAACTGCTTGCCAATATAAAATTCAGAACAGCAGAAGAACGATATAAAATATTATTACAGGATTATCCCTTTGTATTTCAGCGCGTGCCACTTCATTATATCGCTTCTTATTTGGGCATTACGCCGGAAACTCTGAGCCGGCTTCGGGCAGAAAAATAATTTCACCTCACGTTATTTCTTGATCTGCGTCAAGCATCCTTTTTCTTTTCTTATCCATTTTTGAATCATTAAAATAACGTGAATTCGATGTAAAGTTTATAGTATTTCTTTAATTAAAAATTCTTAACCCCAACCCCTGCCCGACTGGGACAGGCGAGCCTTAAAAAGAGTAATTGCCTATTTAATGGCATGAATTCTTATATCCTATGGTTTCAACCCCAACCCCTTAAGAAGGGGCTATAACAGAACCATATACATGAGAGTTCTTAATACAAATGTTGATTTTTAAAAAGAATATATTCAGAAAAAGGAGTTTCTAAGTAATTAGAAATCAGTTATAGCCCCTTCTTAAGGGGTTGGGGTTAGAAAAGTGATAAATTAGATATTTTGCTATTAGCTAGGAAATTACCCTTAAAAGGGGCCATAACTTGGGCTTAGTAATTTCCAGGTTTCCCCAATAGTGTTTGTGTTTGGGTGTGATTTTCACTCTCACACTAGCACTCACACCCACACCCACACTTATTTGGGGCAGGGGTGGTCTAAAGGATTCTAATTAAGAAAATACAATAATTATCTGATTATTATTAAATTTTATATCGAACTCACATTAAAATAACATTCACAATGGAAACAAACACAACGCTCCAACGGAACACTATCATGATTGCAGTATTCAAAACAGTGTTATGCCTTGCATTTCTTGCCGCAGAGGCAGTCAAACTTATCGCAGTTGCACAGGCACCAGCCCGGGATAGTTTGAAATATTGGAAACTTAACACT
>DATBXH010000579.1:0-5870 GCA_036514375.1 Bacteroidales bacterium
AGCTGAATTAAAGAATTGAATTAGGCACTGAACTAATGCTGTAGATCTGCTTATATCACAACTTTCTACACCTCCCTAGGTTCCCCGATTTAATTGCCCCGACATTACTCCCTATGGTCATGAGAAAGTTCATGTCGGGGGAACAAAAATGCAACTATTTTTTCGGCGCACGAATACACATTGTTTGGGGAATTTTCTATCATGCGCCGAAATTCACTGCCTTTATATAGATGGTTGCCTTTCGACGCAATCATGTTTATCGCTTTTACATTAATTATTCGTGCGTCGAATAAAAGCTATCATTGCACTAGTCCCCGACATGAATGTCGGGGCAATTAATCAGCATTTCATTTGATTTTATTTATTATGTGCTTACTTCAGTTAAAGAATTACATGAAGTTTAGTATGGGGACAAAGGTTTATACCCTTGTTTTTTTGTATTTCAACATATTTTTACCAACAACAAAAGCATATAGTGCTGCCGGGATAAAACGAAGCAAGACCTTATCGAGTTGCCGGTCGCCTGATTTGTCAATCGTTGTTACAATGGCCTGTGACAACCCATTTGACTCAAGGAAATTTAAAAGCGAACCTAATTCTCCGGTATGTTCGAAATAACGGTTTGACCACTTTATTTCGACAGCCCAGTTGGGCTTGAAATTTTTATCATCGATACCCACCATGTCCACTTCTCCTTCGGCCCGGCCTTCTTTCCACTTGGCATAACAAACCTGTATCCATTGACGTTGGAGCCATTGAGCAAAAATGGCAGTCTCAACCATTGTTCCCATAGCTTCGTCATTGGGATGTAACGGAGCAAACAGCGCGCTTCGCAATGATGGGTTTGTAAGATATATCTTAAATTGAGTAGCCCTCTGGAATTTTTTAGCGTTTATATCGGTTTTATGTATTATTTTTATTAAAAAAGCTGCCTCCAGGTATGCTATATACTTCCTTAACAGCTCCTTTTTTACGCCCGATATTTTACTCAAATTTTCGAATGAAAATTCTTTGCCCGAATTGTACGCTATGGTTGTGAACATGGAATTCAAATCCTGCACATCATTAATGCCATATAAACTGGGCAAATCCCTCAGTAATACTTTGTCAACAATATCATTTCGGATGTACCGGCCCGGATCGGATTGTATTTGCTCTGAGAAAATGACTTCGGGATAACCTCCAAAGTTGATATAATTCAGGAAATGCTCATTTAACTGCCGGATATCAATGGTGTCGTAAAATTCTGTTATTGCCCCTCCCCAATTAAGTTTCGACGGAATGATCAGCTTATCCAGGTCTTTAAGATGGATATATTCATTAAACGTAAGAGGCGGTAACATAAAATCAGTGAAACGGCCTGCACCGCTTTCATTGCTTTTTAATTTTAAAGCAGCCGCTGCCGAACCCGAGGCAACAAATTTTACATACGGATAGCTATCTACCAGTGATTTCAGGTGCACTTCCCACTCCTTCAGGTATTGGATTTCGTCGTAAAACACCCAGAAGCCATTTGTATCATCAGCTTGCCCCAATGTTCGGCGCGCTAAATTAAAGAGCTGCTCCAGGGGAATCTTATTGTAAATGGGGGTTTCAATGGAAATAAACAATATTTTATGAGGATTGATGCCCTGTTCCAAAAGCGATTGTATGCTGTGGTATATCATTACGGTTTTGCCTACACGGCGTGGCCCCATAAGGATTACGGCACGTTTCACCGAAGTGTCTTTTACAAGCGGATAAAATAATTCCTGGTATAACCGGCGACGCATGCTATTGTAATAAGCATCTATTTTCCCGGTAACCCACCAGGGATTATCATAGCGCAATCGCTCAAATATCTGCTCTTCGGAGAATCCGTTTAAGCTCATGTTTGTAAAAATAAGAATGAAAAATAGGTGATATTATCTTATTTCGATTCAAATGTAAAAATAAACATTTTAATTACATCTTATTTTACAAAAAACGTTATAATAGACAAAAACTACGTAAAATTATTTCTTATGTTGAAAAAGTATAAAGAATCACTATTGTCCGGTAAAACCATCAGGACTAAAGTCCTTCAGAGTGTCACACTGCTTAACCCCAGCCTTAAGGCTGGGGTTAGTTAAAGCCACTCCACTATTGGGCTTTAGCCCTTAATAGAAAATATTTAATCGGACAACACAGATAAAGAATGAAAAATGAAAGAAATGAGAAAATAAGTTGAAATAAGGAAATATATTGTAATAATGGAGGGTTCAAACAAGAACAGGAGCCGTCTCCTGAACCAGTGATTCAGAGAGACAGCTCCTGCATGTTATTTAAGGATTATGAAATAATCCCGGAAGTTTTATTGTTTTACGATTCGTTCTGTGAGCGATCCGTTTGCACCGGTAATTTTGACAATATAAATACCCGGAGCAAGACCCGAAACATCAATGCTTTCGTTAGCTTTTGACACGCTAAGTACCTTTTTGCCGGTTAGGTCAAAGATGGTGGCGTCAAAATCTAATAGCCCATCAACATATAGCTTATCTGAAACGGGATTAGGATGAACTTTTAGAGAAACGTTAGAGGTTATATTTAATTCATCTTCTGAATTCGAATCCGTGCTCTTTAAACTAGAGAAACCATAAGGTGCAAAGGTCATATTGATTGCAGCACTTTTAGGAGATTCTCCTGCACTATTGTATGCACTTACATAAAAACAATACGCACCATGTATCCCGCTTATAGAATAATTGCAGCTTGTTACTGGAACTTTGAGGAAAAGTGCAGTACAATTAGCATAAATATAAACATAAAAACCTGTCACATAACTATTAGGTGCATTCCATGAGAAACTCCCAGAAGTTCCTGAAGTATTATGGCCATTAAAACCAGTTGGAGTAGATGGTGCAGTGGAAGGTGCAGTATTGACCGAAACGACATTACTTTGAGTTGATTCCCCATAAGTATTGTATGCACTTACGGTAAAGCTATTTATGACACCAAGAGTTAAATCAATTGCTTGTGGAGCATAAACACCGGTCTTTATCAAAGTTCCATTTCGATAAACATTGTACCCGGTTACATCACCGGATGATGCATTCCAAACCAAGAGACAACTTGAGCCAATCATATTATAGGCTGTCAGATTAGTTGGTGCCAACGGAATTAATGATGTGGTAGTTACAACTAAAGGATTACTTTGATCTGATTCTGCAGAACTATTGTATGCACTTACGGTAAAGGTATAAGTACTACCAGAACTCAAACTATTAAATGTAGTACTAGTTGTTGCCACTGAAGCTATTTTAATACCATTCTGGTAAACATAATAGCCAGAGACTGTTCCCGATGATCCTGTCCAGGATAATACACAACTATTGTTTGTAATATTACTTGCTGAAAGATTTGTCGGAACCGATGGTGCTGGCAAAGCTGGTGTATTTACAACTACTTCGTTACTTGAAAGTGATTCCCATTCACTATTGCTATAAGCAGTTACTTTAAAAGTATATGCTGTTGAAGGTGCCAAATTAATTATAGAAGCACTTGTAGACGTACACGTTTGTATTAGGCTTCCATTCTGATAAATCCGATATCCTAATACAGGTTCTGCTGGTGCAGACCAAGCTAAATCGCACCCCATACTTGTTACATTGCTATAGGTTAAACTAGTTGGTGCAGACACCGGAGTAAGAAAACCAACGCCTGGAATATCTGATTCACAATAAGCATTATATGCTCGTACTCCGTATATATATGAAGTATTTGGCGGTAAATTTCCAAGAACATAATAACCATTTGTTGTGGTTCCAACAAGTTGGGTAAAACTTTGATATATATTATAACCATCAGCTTGGCCAGATGCTCCGGTCCAAGTTAAAACAATCCCTGTTTGTGGAATATTTCTAGCTGTCAAATACTGTGGAGCAGAAGGAGGAGTATAAGTAGTGACACTTATGCCTATACTTTGACTTGACTCTACACGATCGTTAAATGCACTAACACTAAATGTATAGTTGCTTCCTGGAGTTAACCAATTTAATACAATAGAAGTATTATCGCTTGAAACAGTTTGTGCTAAGCTGTTATTTTGATAAATTTTATATCCGGTTACAGTTCCTGAAACGGTATTCCATGAGAGGCTAACACCTGTGCAAGTTATATTTGAAGCAGCCAGACCTGTGGGTGTGTCCAGAGGCGAAGGTAATGTGATAACGCTAATAGGATTACTTTGAGCCGATTCGCCTGCACTATTTGTTGCACTTACTGTAAATGAATATGTTGTTTCTGCGCTCAAATTAGTAACAGTTGCGGTAGTGGTAGAAACTGTTTGGATCAAATTTCCATCTTGATAAATATTATACAATTTTGCTCCGGCAGAGGCATTCCATGACAACGTACAACCAGAACTTGTAACATTGTTACCAGATAAATTTGTAGGTGTGCTTGGCGGTACATTCTTATAGGTAATCGTTAATTTAATAGGATAGGTTGAAGTGTTAACAAAAATCAGCCCATTTGAACTCTCGTTTGTGTTTAAAAGAGACAGATATAGATTCTGATTACCACTTTTATATAAATCTGTAATAAATTCAACAAAGGTCTTATAAACTATAGGATTAGTAGATTTTTTCAGGCTAGTATTTCCTGTAATTGAAGAAATCCAATTGTTATAGAAATTGGAAGGCACAGTTCTCGTAAAGACCGTATCGGCTTTCAATGCATTCCATGTTGTGGCGTCTGCATTGAAACTGCTAATGCGGGAACTGGGTTTCTCCAATAAAAATGATCCACCTTGATACACATTTCCTCCGGATGGTACAAGTGCATTCATATAGAACATATCAATTTTAGCGCTTGTTATAACTGGATTATCAACACTATTTAAAAAAGACAAATTCCATTCAATATATGCTCTGGTTTGATACGAATCAAACGCGTTATAGCTTCGACCTACATCTACCATCGAATTATATTCAGTAGCAGTAATTCCATATTGATCGGAACCTCCTGATTGATTGTATTTCGAAAGTTGCTTTACAGTACCTGTAACCTCTTGAGTTAAATCCTGAGAAACTAAATTATTTCCAAAAAGGATACTCAAAGCAAATAATAAAACAGTGATTTTTTTCTTCATTTTATTAATGGTTAATTAAATTTTAAACAAATTGTAAAACATCACTAATGGTAATACTTAGCTATTAAGTAATTTAACATAAATGCGTAATCATCCTCCCATAACCACCTCCTTTCTTCCTAAAAGTTAGTAATATACAAGCTACGACGAATTCAAAAGAAGGAAACGCGTTTGTCGCGTATTCCTTCTTTTACATCATTATACTTCAAACCAACTCTGCACTAAACGCTCCTTCATGCACAGCATCCATATTGAGCACGGTAAGGTAAGTATCCGTAAGCTTGCCCAATTGGCTTGCTAATACAGTTTGTTCGCCTTTGTCAAGCGTTATAGACTTGTCGCCGGGTTGCACGCCTTTGGCATTGGCTAAGTAAAATTTAAGCTGAGTAGTACCGGTATTCGATAACCATACCTCATCGCTCTCGGCAAACGTATGCTTTACAATGGTGCGAATTTCTCCTGCTTTCACCTTTCCTGTAAACAATGCCTGTTGGCTGCGGCGTATGGTCTGCAGGTCAAAATATTGAGCAATAAGATCCGGAGTAGTGGAATATTTTTGTATCAAACCACCCAGGTTTGCATATTGCCCGGCACACATAGCTATCCGTGCAGTTTCCAAAGCAGTGCTTGTACCTTTGCTTGCACTTTGGTTCCCTTCCTGGATATTATCTGCTGCGTAGAGCAGAGCATAAACATTATCGACATCGGCCTTCACAGTTGCCAGCAGTTGGTTGGTACCGATAGCATCGCTCAGAGATTT
>DATBXH010000580.1:0-2777 GCA_036514375.1 Bacteroidales bacterium
GTCTTATTCTCCTTACGACAATGTAGAAGCAAAAAATTATCCAAATATGTTGGTGGTGACTGGTTTGCATGATTCGCAGGTACAATACTGGGAGCCTGCGAAATGGGTGGCTAAATTGCGAAGTTTAAAAACGGATAAAAATCTATTACTTCTTTATACTAATATGGATGCAGGACATGGTGGGGCCTCCGGGCGCTTTGAGAGGTATCGGGAGACTGCTCTCGAATATGCATTTTTATTAAAGCTTGCTGGTATAATGGATAGTTCAATACTTTGAAAAAGTTTGAGATACAACCAATTATTTTTCAACACTGCCCGGAATATTGTTCAACTTTTGGTATAAGAAGACAAAATTTCCTAAATTCGTAATAAATTGTCGTTTGGATTGAAAATTAAGGATAATTCATACGAAAAGGTACTGCTGGAAAGGCTGAAAGAAGGGGATAAGACGGCCTTTTCTTGTATTTTTACAGTATATTATTCAGATCTGGTGATGTTTGCATGTATATTCACAAAAAACTTGGATATATCCGAGGAGATTGTTCAAAATATTTTTGTGAAGTTTTGGGAAGATCGTGAACTTTTAACTATAAATACATCACTTAAATCTTTTCTTTTAAGGGCAGTTCGAAACCGGAGCATTGATTGGCTCAGACATTTGAAAATTCGCGACAAATATTCGGCTGACATCCTTGAAACTTCATCAGATTTTGAAAATGATGTCGAGAATTATGTATTTGCGTCTGAATTAGAACACCAGATTGAAAAGGCGCTTACCAAGCTCCCGGAAGAAATTTCCAATGTGTTTCGTATGAACCGTTACGACGGGCTCAAATATCATGAAATTGCTGAAAAGTTGAATGTTTCCGTAAGAACTATCGAAGTTCGAATTGGCAAGGCTTTGCATTTGCTTCGTGAACATTTAAAGGATTTTCTGGTAACCCTTGCTGTATTATCTCATTTTATAAAATATTGAAGACGATTATACTAGAGCTGACTAACCGTAACTCTCCAAATTCTTCAAACTTTGGTTGTGGATTCTATGATTTGAATCGTCTTTTAAATGAAAAGTAAATTTATGGAAACATTTGAAAGGGAGGATATCGTTCGTATTATTTCTAATTATTTAGCAGGGAATGCTTTAGAAGACGATATCATACGCTTAAAAGAGTGGATTAATCTCTCACCGGAAAACAAGAGATATTATCATCAATTGAAATATATATGGGACGCTTCAGGACAACAATTTAAACCATCCGATATTTCGTCTGAGGAAGCATTAAAAAAGGTATTGGTAAAAATTTCGAAGGATACACCTAAACATGGGCTATGGTTTTACTGGCAGCGTATAGCAGCAATATTGCTGATTCCTTTGTTAATAGGAGGTTTAGTATGGAGTGTTTGGTCTGGTAAAAAAGGCCCTTCGACTCGGGTTGTATATAATGAAGTTTTTGCATCATACGGTACCCGTTCAGCTTTGAGACTGGCTGATGGATCTCAGGTTTGGCTTAATGCTGGCAGTAGTTTAAAGTATCCTGATAGGTTCACCGAAGCACAGAGGGTTGTTTATTTAAAAGGAGAGGCTTACTTTGAGGTGAAATCAGATGTATCAAGACCATTCATTGTACAAACTCAAACATTGCGGGTAAGAGCTACCGGAACAAAGTTTAATGTACAGGCATTTGATAACGACCATGTCACAGAAGTTACACTTGTGGAAGGTAAAGTAGCTATTGCTAAATTAAATGACAGTGGTAAGATAACACCTTTATCAGTGTTAACACCTAATCAGCATCTGGTGTATGATAATAATTCAGGGACAACCAGGCTTTTTGATGAGGATGCCTACAGGTATATTGCCTGGAAAGATGGAAAACTTATTTTCCGTAATCAACCTATGAGTGAAGTTGTCAAGAAAATTAGTCAACTATATCATGTGGATATTGAATTACATGGTACACAGCTTCAGGAGTATCGTTATCGGGCCACATTCCAGGAAGAATCACTGAGCGAGATACTGAAGCTTTTAAAGCTTTCATCGCCCATTGATTATCGGGAGGTGGCAAGGAATCCATTGCCCGATGGCTCTTTTCCAAAAAGAAAGATTATTATATTCCCGGTAAATGAATCAACTGCTGCAAGAAAATAGAAAGTCTTGAATAAAAAGAGGAAAAGTGTGGGGCACCTTTCCTCCGGAATTAGTGGTCAACAAAAGCACCAATGGAAATTATTTAATATTAACCATCTAATATTGCAAAGGTATGGAATAAATCATTACTCACGTTTGGTTTAGACGACCAAATGTAAATTTTTCGATTAACTACTAACTATGAGAATTACTTTTCTGATGATTACCGGGATGCTAATTCTTTTTGCAAATAGTTCTTATTCGCAGTCAACCCAAGTTACACTTAGTTTAAAAAATGCCACTGTAGAAGAGGTATTGAATGAAATTGAAAAGAAAAGTGATTACTATTTTCTGTTCAATCAGAAATTGGTTGACGTGTCTCGTAAAGTTGATATTAATACTGACAATAAGCCAATTAAAGATGTATTGGATGAGTTGTTTAAGGGGCAGGATATTGAATATGTTGTATTTGACAGGCAGATCATTTTAGCGCCGAAAGAAATCTCAAAATCGATGGAGGATTTTCAACAACAAAAAATTACAGGACTGGTTACAGACGCGAAATCGGGTGATGTACTCGCCGGTGTTAGTGTTGCTGTTGAAGGAACTTCATTGGGTACTCTAAGTCAGCAGGATGGAACCTTTACTA
>DATBXH010000581.1:0-2780 GCA_036514375.1 Bacteroidales bacterium
AATAATACCGTCCTTTAACCGGACAATACGGTGAGTTCTCATTGCAATATCGTGCTCGTGGGTCACAATAATGATCGTCACTCCCTCGCGGTTGATATCGTCGAAAATATCCATGACTTCCAGCGATGTCTTGGAATCGAGTGCACCGGTTGGTTCATCGGCAAGAATCACTTTCGGTTTCGAAATCATAGCGCGTGCAATGGCTATGCGTTGTTTTTGTCCACCGCTGAGTTCGTTCGGCATATGGTTGGCCCATTCATATAATCCCATCTTATCCAGATACTCCATGGCTATTTTATTTCGTTGTCTGCGGCTTACCTTTTTATAATAAAGCGGCAGAGCCACATTTTCCATAGCGTTTTTAAATGAAATAAGATTAAACGACTGGAAGACAAAACCAATATATTGGTTGCGATAATAGGCAGCTTTGGCCTCTGACAGATTGTGAATCATCAATCCGTCGAGATGATATTGCCCGTTATCGTAATTATCAAGAATTCCCAGAATATTTAAAAGCGTGGATTTACCCGAACCGGAAGCTCCCATAATGGAAACCATCTCACTTTCCTTAATAGACAGGCTAATTCCTTTTAGTACGTGAAGTTTACTATGCCCAACACCATACGATTTGTTAATGCTGCTCAGTGTGATTATCGGTTTTTTATTCATAATGTAACGTAAATTAGGGGTTAATTACCAATATTCGTGCCATTTGGCTATTGGCTTGATTTTGTACTATATAAAACGATTACCTAAAAAAAATGTTGTACGAAAATACGACAGGACTGTATAAAAACCAACAAAAAAAGCATGTCATACAGACATGCTTTTTAAAATATTTTAATCGCACCAGTCAGAACCCGGTTTTGTAATCCTGAAAACCTAAATTTCTTCTAACTTGGTTTGAAATATGGATTCGGTTTTATCCGTATTATTTCTTTTTGCCTTTTACAACAGGAGTTACAGGAGCCTGTTTTTCCGGCTGTGGTTTCTCGATGTTGAGAAGTTCAATGTCGAAAATCAATGTAGAATTTGGTTTGATAGAACCGTCTCTTGAACCATCCATTCCGTAAGCAAGTTCGCCAGGAAGGAATACTTTCCATTTTGAACCTACGTTCATCTGAAGGATAGCTTGCGACCAGCCTCTGATGGTTTGACCAAAAGCTCTGAATTTTGCAGGCTGACCAATCGGATTGGAATCAAACTTCTTTCCATCGATGGTATATCCAACGTAATTCACGGAAACAATATCAGAAGAATCCGGTTTTGGACCATTTCCGGCTTTAATCACCTGGTATTGTAAACCATTCGGCATAACAACTACACCGGGATTTTTCTTATTCTTTTCGAGAAATGCCTGGCCTTCTTTAAAGTTCTTTTCGCTAACCTGGTTACGTAACTTTGTAAAATATGCCTGGAATTTCATTTGCATCTGCATATCGGTAAATTTGATAGAATCACCGGCAAACACTTCCTGGAAAGCTCTGCGGATAATTTCAGGTTTAATCTCTCCGATATCGGAACCTTTAAGTTGGCGGGCCATGCTAACACCGATCATATAGGTTACGGTGTCCTTTTCATTGGCAAGTCTTGGTTTGCTAAGCTTTCCGCAGGATGCAAAAATCATTGATATAGAAATCAACAAAATGGATATTCTCTTCATAAACTATGTATTATTAAAATTTATATGTAGTTAAAGTTTATTTCGTTGTTTCGGGTTGAGTTTCAGGCTGAGTCTGAAGTTGAGTTTCGGGCTGATCCTTATCAATGGAGATCAGTTCAACATCGAAAACCAATACCATATTAGGCTCAATTGGACCGCCCGGACGTGGATTTTCGCCATAAGCCAAAGCAGAGGGAATAAACAACCTCCATTTAGAGCCAACAGGCATCAAGGGAAGAGCTTCTCTCCAGCCTTCAATTACACCATCAACTTTTAGCTGAATAGGCTCACCACGTTCCACTGAACTATCGAATACCTTACCATTGATCAGCGTACCATGATAGTGAACAGTTACCTTGGAAGTTGAATCGGGTTTCGGGCCATTACCTTCTTTTAAAATCTTATATTGTAAACCGCTGGGAAGTACTACAATCCCTGGCTCTGTTTTATTCTTTTCCAGAAATGCCTGGCCTTCTTTGAGATTCTTCTCTGCCTTTGCTTTTTGTAATGACATGGCATATTTACCGACAATTTCGTTAGATGTATTTGCATCGAAAAGCGTTTTTTTATTAGCCAATGAACTATCCAACGCATAAGCCATAATCTTTGTCTTTACTGCACTAAAACCATTATGATTAAGGCTTTCTCCAAACAAAACACCAATACAATAACTAATCGTATCGAGTTCGGATTCGAGCTTTACACCAACAACCTCAGTCTCTTTCGATTTCTTTTTATCCTTCTTTTTCTGGCCAAAGGAAGGATTCAGGATTCCGATAGCTAAAAGGCATACAAATAAATATTTAATCTTCATTATTATTATATTTTTTGATGGAACTTCGAAATATTCCGGATTCATGCAGTCTAACGTTAAATGCTATAACTCACAGGTGTCCGTAATCTTCCAATATTTAAAACGAGCCGCTAATATACAACTAATTTCGAAGTATCACCGACAATGTTTTCAATTTTATTAATTATCCCAAATTAAGCAATAGGAGCCGATGAAAGAGGCGAACTATTTGCTTTAGTTGGGATAATCCCGATTTAGAAAATCATCTTGAGGCATTTGCGAAAGAATTGATTTTCTTAATCGTTCTGCAATTATTTTTTCTAT
>DATBXH010000582.1:0-6592 GCA_036514375.1 Bacteroidales bacterium
TTTGTTAAGGTTTTGGATTTTATTTACGAACCTGCTAATTACTATAAAAGAGTAATGTACAATGGCCTGCAACTAAAACCAGAATATAAACATGTTCCAAGTTTTAAAGCTTGGCTCAAATACTTGAATTCTTTCAGGAAAGTGTGCTGGCGTGCAGGTTTCAGTAAAACCACATCTTACCTGTATTGGAAAATGGTTTTCTCAATTCTTTTAAAGAACCCTAAAGCTCTGGAGGCTTCAGTTAACCTGGCTGCTATGTATATTCATTTTAAAGAGCAAAAGGATTATGTAGTATCGGTCATGAATACCCAAATACAGGAAGGAGAAATTCGAGAAGCTATTTATAAATCCATAATTAATTAAAACCCTTTCAGATACCATTGGAGCAACATGAACATGCAGAGCTGAGTTAAGCCCTGTGGTGTTTGTTGCCAAAGCCCGAAAATAGCCAAAAAGTTACCTTAGGGTCAATTTGTAACTGAAAGTAGATATTATAAATTCTAATAAAAAGCCTTTTTGTATTCCAACTATATGAACAAAATGAATTTAATGCTTTTGTTATATTTCATCTTCATACTTTTTTGCTGTTTACCACTCTTTGCTCAGTATGGAACGTCTGATTCTCTGACAAACGAGCGCATTCGGTGTATTCAAAAAACATTGAACAAAGACAGGCTGGATATCAAAAAATGGCGATATGGTTGGCTGTATGGATATGGCGTAGCAACAATTGCACAAGGCACAATAAGTAGTCTGAGTGAAATTAATGAAACAAAACAGGATATGGCTATAGGTGCAATCACATCTGCTCTCGGAGTAGCGGGGATGTTTTTATCACCTATTAAACTAAGATCGGGAAATATCGCAGAAAGTCTCGAATGCTGTCCTACAGATAACCATGAGGATCGGATTATTAAACTTAATCATGCAGAGGAATTGCTAAAAAGAACTGCTTTTATGGAGAAAGAAGCAAAATCTTGGCGGATTCACGCAATTTGCGGAGTTGTAAATATCGGTAGTGGGTTAGTTACCTGGCTAGGATTTAAACGAACACTCTGGGATGGTGTAGAAACTTTTGCCATTAATACGGCCATTACTGAATTTCAAATTTGGACTTCACCATCCCGGGCATTAAGGGACTATCGGGATTACTGTAACAAATATATAGATGGCGGAAATTTATACAACAAACCATCAAAACTAAATTGGACAGTAGGATTTTCCCTTAATTCCATACACCTGAAGCTAGTGTTCTGAGAATTAAAACTTTCATTCTTGCAGTTTTCTTCAAATGATCACACTTTTTATATAAAATAATTATATCGTATTGTTTAATTTAATTCAAAATGAGAACAACTTTTTTTATCACGATTCTTTTCTTCTTTTTAAGGTAGTTCCGTTTACCTGTGAACTGGAAACACTACAAAGTAAATTTCGTGATATTCCTTTAAAGGTTGAAGTATTTGATTTTGGTTACCCTTATTCTCATGAATGTCCTTTTGTTTATAAAGAATCCTTAAGGCAAGTGATTAATACCGCATATATCCTGGTATTTAATCTTTTCTGTGACTCTTTGAATAATGCATCTAATGATGATTCTCAGTGTTCATAGGTTATTTACCTGAACACATTTTTACAAAAGGGTAGCCATGCCTATTATGACTTCCCTTTAAACTTTTTAAAGATATTGCTAAAATAACATACTTTAAAGTTACGACTTGAAAAAAGAATTCTGTTTGGATATTTATTACCAATTAACTAAAAAGTAAACTGATTCTTTCCAGGGTTAAGCATATGTCGGTTTCCTTTCCAGATAAAGTTACCGGATACTTCGGATGGCAGAATGATTTGTACCGTCCATTGATTTTTTTTATTACAAACATAATCTACCGAAATAGTTCCTTTCGGATGAGGTATCGAACCACTGGCTTTTTTTAAGGAACCTAAATGCGGTTCTATTTTTACGCGGGCAAAACCAGGAGCATCGGTATCGATACCCAGGACTGTGCGGAAGAATTCGATATTGGGACTTGCCCCCCAGGCATGACAATCGGAACGGGTGCTGGCCACATTGGAAGCTTCGCCCCAGGTAGTCATCCCCAGTCTAATATTTTCTTTCCAAATATCCAATTGAGAAAGATAATCATTGCCATAACCAACTTTTACCATTGCCTGGTTCTGGTAATACTGAAAATAGATGGAAGCTTTGGCAATATCCTGTTCATTTTTAAGGCGTTGATACAGATCTGATGCCTCATTACCTGTGACAGTTTCAGTAAGAATTGCCAATATATTGGCATGTTGCGAATAGGTATCCTTATCATCATTATCTTCGAACAATTTTTTGTCATTATCCCAAAAAGTCTTTTTTATACTTTGTTTTAACAAAGCCGCCTTTTGCATGTAATCTATAGCAAGTGGTTTCATACCCAGCTTATCTTCCATTTCTGCGGCTAATTGGTATGCCCACAGGAGTTGAAAATCTAGAACCGAAGAAGATCCGTTTTTACCAGTAGGTGCAGCTCCAAATTTCCACTTATCTGAATTTCCTTCCGGCCAGTCGGTGAAATTCCAGTAGGGTACCTCCCTAAGTGTACCATCATTTTGCTGATAATTGGAAAAGAAAGAAAATATTTGCCGTATGCCCGGTATTTTCGATTTTACAAAATTGCTGTCTGGCCTGTAACGGTAATAGTCATAAACCATTCCTATCCAAAACAAAGAGAATGGCGGAATAATCTGAACCTTATTAGAAGGATAGCGGCTTTGGGTAATTCCTTCAGGAAATCGGGAATAATCTATCAGATTTATGGCATTACGTGCCAAACGGTCGTCTCCATTGTTATAATAAGAAATAACAGCCTGGATACGGGTGTCACCAACGTATTGTAATTGCTCATAATAAGGACAATCCATATAGGTCTCTACAGCACAAAGCCGTGCTGTACGCCACCCTATCTGCAAAATACTGTCTAATAGAGGTCTCTCTGCGGCAAAAGTGACATTATTTTTAAAGGGATAGCCTGTATACATTCCATAAATATCGTTAATTACCAACGGGTCGTCTCCGGTATGAATATCGAGCTGAAGATAACGATATGTCCTCCAGGCAAGCGTAGTATAAAGCTGCTTTTCCCTTCCGTTGCAGATAATACTGTCAGTTCTTCCGATAAATTTTTTCCCTTCTATTTCATTCCGGTTCCCTTTCATCATCTCATTATCATACAAAGCTTCGGCATACTGTAAAGCTATTCTGGCATTTTTCCCTTTGCTGTATATGAGTATGGGGTAGGCATTGGTGAGAAAAGTTTGGTCAAACAAAAGCGTTACAGTACTATTTGCCGGAATACTGATATCTGCTTTAGTAGCAGGGAATGTCCCAGGGACAGTAATGCCGTTCGTCCTGCGGGTTGTAAGCAAACGTTGTGGTGTCATTTCCATCTGGGGTAAAGTTGAAGGTATTAGCATCCATGGATTAGACACCGTGCTAAGGGTAGCTTTTGGTACCCCTCGGGCAATGTATTGGGGTTTCTTCCAGTTTTTAGGGTCAAAACCGGGCTTCATCCAATCATCTGAAGTAAGGTTCATATTCACTATTTCTCCAGGATCGGCAGCATAATAACCTACAGGTCTTTGTTCCAATGACCTGTAAGCTGAATCATTAATACATAGCCAATCCGGACTGGTATTTAATTCGTATTCCTTTGGTGTATTGCCCTGTAATATAAACGCAGTACAAGTTGAAAATTGGGTA
This sequence comes from Bacteroidales bacterium, assembly GCA_036514375.1. GTDB lineage: Bacteria > Bacteroidota > Bacteroidia > Bacteroidales > JAAUTT01 > JAAUTT01. The sequence continues at coordinate 3,755 of DATBXH010000582.1, forward strand.
ATTGCTTTATTTCTGCCTTCGTTCCAAACTGTTGCGGCAACTACATTTATACCTGCCTGCAAAAAAGGTGCTATATCTACTGTTTCAAAATTCCAGTGATACAAATCACCACGAGCTGGCCCCATGGAAACGAGTTGACCGTTTACATACAACTTATAACGATTATCTGCAGATACATGCACCACGTAAGTTGCTGGTTTTTCGGAAAGTGTAATTATTTTCCGAAAATGGTACACACCAAAGTCAATTGGGGACTGGCCTGGAACAGCAATCCAACAGGCTTTCCAGTTTGTTTTCAGGAGGCCAGGCTCAATATTTTGAGCCTGAGTTATAATGGCAAAAACCAATAAACTGAAAATAATAAAAAGTTTTTTCATAGTATGGTAGTTTTAATGTAGCAGGACTTCCCTCTTTCCATTATTTAAAAAATGCTTTTCGTAATTCTTCCACCTGATCATCATTAATAGGCACCATTTTTCCCAGGGAAGCACCCATTACCAGAGATTTGGCACTAAACTCTGCCACTTCAAGCCGGTCAAAAGTCTGGAGTAATTTATCACCTGTAATAAGTACAGAGTCGTTGCTGATAATCACGGCAGGATTATTTGTTGAAATCATTTCTGGTATTGCCTTATTTTCTTTGAAATGACTTCCAAATGGTAAGGAAGGAACATCCTGCAGGAATATCCAACTTTCAGGTATAGTACGCACATCGAAGTGGCTGTTTGTTATGCCAAAGGCCATCAGGTAGGGCGGCTGGGTCATGATAACCGAATTGATGGAAGGGTGACGGTTGTATATTTCCTGATGGAGCCAGGTAGCACGACTGGGCATTTTTCCGGCTTCTCTCTTTCCGTCTTTTATTTGCACAATATCTTCGATATCCATGTTCCAGCGTGGAACATTCGTTGGTGTAATAAGAAAATCATTTTTTCTCCAACGTGTCGAAACAGTTCCATAGGAACTAATCATTAACCCCTGCTCACAAGCCCTGCGCACAATGCGGCATATTTCAGTGCGTTTTTCACGTTCGTCAGACGGGTAAGATACATCCTTCATTTCAGGCATCATAGAAGGTACTTGTGCCTCAAATTCGGTAATTTGCTGATCTGTTAAGTAAAGAGGCACTCCTATACTGCTACCGAATAAAATGGAACGGGCACAAAACTCTAATGTTTCAAAGCGCTGAAAGGCATCTACCATATCACTTCCTCCAAGTACAGTACCGTGATTCTCCATGATGATGGCCTTATAACCCTTTTTAAATTCTTCGGCAATGATATTACCCAGGGCCTGGCTCCCCGGAAGCTTATAGGAGGCATACCCTACAGGGCCGCAAATATGTTTGGCCTGCGAAATTATGTTGGTATTGGGTATTTTACGGACAATACTGAAAGAAACCAATGCAGGTGGATGTGCATGAATGATTGCTTTAATATCGGATTGTATATCATAAATAGCCTTATGAAACGGGAATTCAGATGATGGTTTATGGCGACCGATGATAGTGCCGTCTTTTTTCACACAAACAATATCAGATGGTCTGAGTGATCCTTTGTCAACAGCAGAAGGTGTAACCCATATATCACCATTGTCATCGATAATGGAAATGTTGCCACCCGAAGTGGTGGTGAGTCCTCTCTTGTAAATTTTACCGATGATCAGTGTAATCTGGTCACGTGGGTGCATTAATGCAGAATTGAGTTTTTCGTTCATAATATAGTTCTTAAAATTGTTCAATGTTTTTTAGCCACAACGTTAACTCATCCAGGATAATTTTGTTAAACTGATAGCTATCCCTGTATCCCCAGCCATGGTTTCCTGTAGGGTAAACATGCAAGGTTGCATAAACATGGTTTTTGATTAATGCCTGAAAATAATTAATTCCATTGGCTGGAAGAACCACCTGGTCGTCGGCTGCCAACACAATAAATGCTGGTGGGGCATCTTTAGTAACCTGTTTTTCATTTGAATAAAAATCCTCCATTGCTTTAGTCGCGTCTTTGCCTAAAAAACTATCGTGCGACCCCAGGTGTGTATATGTTTTATCCATGGTGATTACCGGATAAAAGAGAATTTGGAACTTGGCCTCAGAGGTGACTGTGCGTGTGTCGCAATGGTGGATGCAAGATGACCGCCCGCAGAAAACCCCATAACTCCTATGTTATTTTGATTAAGATGCCATGCCTGTGCACTGTCTTTTACAATTTGGAAAGCTGTTTCGGCATCTGTAACAGGAATTTTAGCATTACCATGCGGCAATCCGTATTTAACTACAATGGCAGCTATACCTAAATCATTAAAATAGCCTGCCCAACGGGTTCCTTCGTGTCCAAACGCTACCATTCCGTACCCTCCTCCTGGAAAAATCAATACGGCACGGCCGGTGGCCTTCTCCTTTGAGGGAAGAAAAACCTTGATATAAGGCGTATAACTTTTATTGACATCAAAGTTTTTCTCTACCGGCGGGATATATGCTTCTTTTATCCGTAAGTTAATACAGAAAGATGTCTCCTGGGCAATAGCCATATTGGAAAGTAAAGTGGCTAAAACTATTATATAGTTTATTTTTTGTGTTTGGCAAGTAGCCATCGTTATTGACTATTTCAAACTGTTAATTGTAAACCTGATCATATTTACAGACAAATGTGTAACTGCCCGAGCCTATTTCGAGATTTACCCGATGTTTTTCCTGTCCAATATACTTCACTTCTTCCATTTGCATAACCGGTTTACCATTTTCGGTAATATCATCTACCGATTTAGCTGGAATCAAAACATTGGCCCTGGTATTGGCAGGAACTACAACATGCCATGTAAATGTTCCATTCTTCAGTG
>DATBXH010000583.1:0-7883 GCA_036514375.1 Bacteroidales bacterium
AAAATAACATAGCAAGACGCTATGTCGAGACGGCGAAAGCTTGTAAAATAGTAAAATAATGTCAAGATTTAATTATTAATCTTTAAACTTTTTTAGGGAGATACACAAATTCAACGCATTTGTTCATAACTTTTTATTGATTTAAATTTCAATATATTCGAAATTTGATTTGATTTAAACTAATAATTTAGACAAGCCGGGATTAAACCTGGGGCAAGTTTTACAATTTTGGTTTCAATGATTGCTTTAATTTCCGGCTGGTTTTTTACCAATTATTGGGTGGCCTCTGCTAAGCGTAATGTTCGTCATGATTTTCATTGCTTGCTTCCAGATGAAACGATAAACATGTTTAATATCAGATTGAACGTTCCTGATGATGCCTTGAAGAAGGCCAGAGGCTGGAATGAAACGAGGCAGTAGGACTCCGCGCCAAGTAGGGAAAAAAGATGATTTATAGTGTTTTAATTTTACTTTTTTAATAATTTTAAAGGTGAATTGCTAACTGTGGTAAGCTAAAAACAAGTAAATTGTTTTTATGTCTAAACACATTAAGGGGCTTACCTCTTTAGCGAAATAACAATTTAACTTTGAAAAATACAAAAAATGCGTTAGTGTTATTTAGCGGAGGAATTGATTCTTCTGCATGTATTTATTTCTATAAAAAGAATGGATTTAAAGTCAAAGGATTATTTGTTAATTATGGACAAAAAGCTATCAAACAAGAAGCAAGTTCAGTTAAAGCATTGTCTAAATATTTTAAGATTCAAGTTGATATAATTGAGATAACTACAAATTTACTAATTGCCAGCAATGGCATCATTCAAGGAAGAAATAATCTCTTAATTTCAATCGCTTTAATGAATTTTCCATATTCAAATGGGGTTATATCATTAGGAGTGCATTCTGGGACTCATTTCCCTGATTGTTCGACTGAATTTATTCAACAGGCACAAAGAATTATTGATTTTTATTCAGATGGTAATATAGTAATTGATTGCCCGTTTATAAATATGACTAAATTAGACATTTACAAATTTTGTTTAAAAAACGAATTACCTTTGAATTTAACTTATAGCTGTGAACTTGGAGAAAAACAACCATGCGGAAAATGTTCAACTTGTAAGGATTTAAACGCAATATATGAATCTAAGGACTAGTATTATTAAGCATCCTTCAGGGGTTGATATCGAAACTCCATTGTTTGTGCCTTCCTATTCAAGTAAAGGCTTTATTTTAGAAAGGGATAATCGAGGAAAACTTAAATCTGAAGTTTGCAAGGCAATTGAGTTAGCAAATCAATTCTTAACAGAGAGTCAGTTAATAAGTGCATATGATGTTTATTATAATTATCTTCTGCAACCAGTGGACCTTATCCCTACCAAAATAATCTTTGTTGATAGTGGTGGCTATGAGACATCAAGTAGTTTTGATTTTTCGGAGACCAGAAGAAGTAACAATAATCATGAGAAATGGAATATTGAATATCTAAAAAAAGTGCTAACTAATTGGCCAAGGGAGAGGTTTCCAACTGTTATAGTAAGCTTTGACGACGAAAATGATAGGAAACCCGTACTTAAACAAATTGAAAGTGCAAAACAATTGTTTAAAGAATTTGATAACTGCTTACATGACTTTTTAATAAAGCCTGAAACGAAAACTTCTAATTTTATAAATATTGAAAATCTTATTAAAAATATTAACAGACTTAAAAATTTTAATATTATTGGAATTACAGAAAAAGAGTTAGGGAACTCTATCTTACAAAGGATGCAACGAATACAAAAAATAAGAAATGAATTAGATAAGGCTAGAATTAATGCTCCTATTCATATCTTTGGAAGTTTGGATCCTATCACTATAATTTTATATTTTATGGCAGGTGCTGAAATTTTTGATGGTTTGACTTGGTTAAAGTATTCATATTTTAGCGGCTTAGCAATGTATACTAATAATTTATCAGTTTTGGGTAAAGAAATGGATATTAATACAAGCGATTCCAAGGTAAAAGCTAGATCGATTTCTAATAACTTATATTTCTTAGAAAAATTAAAGAGTATACTTATAAATTTTAAAAATTCAAATAATGATTTCAAGCTTTTTGATGAATTAGGATTTAATGGACTTGGGAAGATTATTGAAAATAACTACATAATTTTTAAAAATCGACGAAATTTATAAAACATGGGTGGTTCAGGTGGTTTTTTTGGTCGAAGTGATCCAGACGATTTAGCAAAAAAAATTCGGGAGGCTGAAGAACAATCGGCCAATTCTGAGTTTAACAGTAATGTTAATAAGATGATAAATGACCTTTTAGCGTATGTTAATGATAGACCTTATTCTGAAATAGAAACCCATTTAAATACGATCGAACAAGCATTAATGTCTGATATTGAGGGATACATCGATTTAAAATATGGTGGATCAGTAGCAAAACATACATATGTTGATGGTTTAAGTGATATAGATTCACTGGCCATTTTAAACAATTCCGAACTAGCAGATTATAACCCTAAAGATATTTTGAGTTTTTTTTATGAAAGGTTAAAACAACGTCTCCCCAATACAGATATATCCAAAGGACAACTTGCAGTGACATTAAATTTTACCGATAAAATACAAATACAGATTCTTCCTGCGCTTAAAACAGGAACTGGAATTAAAATTGCATCCTCAAATGGAGAAAACAATTGGTCGAGTGTAATTAAACCAGATAAATTCGCTGAAAAATTAAGGGATGTGAATAGGCAAAACCAGCAAAAAGTAATTCCAGTAATCAAATTAGCAAAATCTATTATTTCTTCATTACCAGAAAAAAGGCAAATTACTGGATATCACACAGAATCATTAGCAATTGAAGCTTTTGAAAATTATTCTGGGATTAAAAACCCAAAAGAAATGTTGAAACACTTTTTTAGTGAATCATCAAAAAGAATTTTAGCACCGATCAAAGATAACACTGGTCAATCAATTCACGTAGATGATTACTTAGGAGAAAATAACAGTATTCAAAGGCAAATTGTCTCAGACTCTTTTTCTCAGATCGTTAGAAAAATGCAAAATGCTGATGGGGCACAACAAATTAGTCAATGGAAATCATTACTCGAATAAACAAGATAAGTATGATAATGAAAACATAAGGTATCAATATTTTGTGTTTAAATTTAAGAAATGAAAAGAGATGAAGTAGATATTAACAAATTGGCTAAGGCTTATTTATTAGCAAAAAAGTATGTAATAAATAATGGATACTCTGGAGAAATTGATTGGCAAGAGTCTATATGTTTTAAATCTGTGGATTATCAGTATTTTCTAAAGGAATATGCCTGGGTAGTAATTGCATCTGGATTAAGCGATAAAGTTGTGTCAAAAGTTTTCCCTAAAATCCAAGCAATTTGCGGAAATTGGGATGACTTAAACTTAATAGAGAAAAATTATGATCGGATAAAAAAGAATGCCTTATTAGTTTTTAATAACGAATTGAAGATTAACGCAATACTAAAGACTTCTGTTTTTGTAAATAAAAAGGGATTTGGGCAAATTAAACAGAATATCTTGACAAAGGGTATATCTTATTTAAGATCTTTTTCTTTCATTGGTGAAGCTACTAGTTATCATTTGGCTAAAAATATTGGCCTTTCGTTTGCTAAACCTGATCGACATTTATTAAGAATTTCAAGATCTATTGGTTTCGAGTCCCCTTTTGATTTATGTCAGACTTTATCAGAATTCATTTCTGAAAAGATTGAGGTTGTGGATTTAGTGATTTGGCGATATGCCACTCTAGATAAGAATTATTCGAATAAATTGAATCAATTATTTACTAATTAATTATGGAAAATGGGCAGCATATAATTGATGAAATATCTCGATTAAACAAAAAAGCAGATCAAACAAGAAGTATGCATTCGGCCATTATGCAAAAGTTAAAAAGATGGCAAGTTTTACTGACACTATATGTCACAATTGGCTCAGCGACCACTGCTATGCTAACATTCGTTCAATTGGAGCATCTTTCATTTATAATAATAGGTTGTTTATCTGCAAGTATTTTCATCACTGGGTTATTACCTTCAGCACTTGATTTATCTAAAAAAATAACCGAGCGAGATGTAGCTATTAAATTATGGGGAAATTGGATAAGAGACGCTCAAAATTTTACGAATATTCGCATTAAAGAATTAAACCTTGAGGAAGCTGTTAAACAAGAAGAAAAATTGATTGAAACATATAAAGAAGTTATAAACACAACTATTGATATACCTGATCGTTTATTTTTAAAACTGAAGCAAAGACATAAACAAAAAGTTGCTATTTCAATTGAGCTTGATAAAAATCCATTTGAATCCTTAAAAAGCATAAAGAAACGTTTAAAAAGTGGATAACCTTCCGTTTGGCGTTATTTGTAATGCCGCTGGATAACTTGGTTTAATTTGAAATTTAAAATATTTACATTCTCAACATTACAACAAAAACTAATAATAACCCTAAACGTCTCAAATCATGAAAAAAATCTTTATTTTATTAACCGTCATTTCTAGTTTTGCTGCAACCACTTATTCACAGGAAAAACAAGACAGCCTTAAAACTCAGAACAAATCTAAAGCAACCTATCAGATCGGGCTTGTTAAAATTACGGTTTGGGAAAACCAACGACATGGAGAATTTGGGGAGTTTATAGAGAAAACGTTTAAAATAGAAAAGCTTTATAAAAAAGGGGGCGAATGGAAATCGACCAACCAATATGATTTAACTGAGCTACTCCAATTACGTGCTGCCTTGGATAAGGCCATTATGGAAGAGGGTGTAAAAGTAAAAGAAGGAAAGGGAGAAAAATAAAGCTTTCAGAAGCTCACCACAAATTTGAGATATAAATGAAGAATTAAATAATTAAAAAAATGGCAGAATGTATTGAATGTGGAGAATATACTAAATATAACGGTGGATTATGTTCAAAGTGTTATTCAAAGAAAAAAGGAGAAACAGAGTATGTTGACGAAGAAGTCTATGGATTAGATGAAAAAGAACATAATTATCGTTATGGGATGATCAAAGGAAGAATAGCAGAAACGTTGATTCAAGAACTATTCCTAAGTTTGGGCTACAATGTTTTTAGGTATGGGATGGAGAATACAATTCCGGGAATAATGGAATTACTTAAAGGGGTTCGTTCTGATGTTGCACAAGAAATAAGACGAATGCCCGATTTTGTAATGCAAAACCCCAAAACCAAAGATGTGTATTTTGTTGAAGTTAAGTTTAGAGCAAATGGTGAATTTACTAAAAAAGACCTGCCCAAGAATTACCCTTACCATAATGCCTATATAATAGTTGTTTCGAAAAAACATATAAAATGTTTGAATGTTTCCGAATTGATGAATGGCGAAGAGATTACTCCAACTTCGCATAATTATTTAGGAAACAGAAAGGAATTTAATTTAGATAAAGATGTAATTGTTGATTTTTGTAATTTTGCCATTCAATTTTTTGAAAATGTTTAGCGATTTTTGAAGTTTAAAGCTTACTGCAAATTAATATATCCATATAGGCTATTTGCTGTTAATCATTAGCCTTTAGCTAATAATAATTAAAAATTCTCATCCCCCGTCGACTGTCGTCAGTGGACCGTCGACCGTAAGCTACCTTTTAAACCACCCGCCAACCACCCTCTAACAACCGTCAACAAACAACTCCTCCTCCCATCCATTCCGGCACAGTTTTTGTGTTCAATTATCCGTTACATAGTATAAACCCACTATCCCTCATCTCATGTTATCCGAATTACTGAAAAACAACAAAACCATACTCCGGGGAATCAACAGCTATATGCTGCCTCATCTGGAAAAGATCATCGATTTGACCGCTCAGCTCGAAAAAACCGCAGGCGATAATTATACAAATGCTTTCGACAGGCAGAAACTTCCCAAAGGAACGTACTTGTTAAAAGCCGGGAATGTGAGCCGGCATATCTGGATTCTCGAAGAAGGCTCTGCCCGTACTTTCGAATGCAATGATGCACAGGAAGTAACCATGCATTTCTTTTTCCCTTCCGAGGTCATCGACTCGTTTTGCAGTTCTGCCTTCCGGAAGCCATCTGAGGTAAATATTCAGCTCCTGGATGATTCCGTTGTTTACAGCATCAGCAAGCCGCGCCTGGAAAGATTGAAAACGGACTATCCTGTTCTTGCCGAAATCGAAAAATTACTGTTTGAATGCCATGCCAACTGGGTGGAGAAAACCTTTTATAATGCCCGGTTCCTGACCGCACAGGAACGTTATCAGTATTTAATGGCCACGCAGCCGTATTTGGTCAGGCATATTCCTGTCAACATTTTAGCTACTTACCTGGGTGTTTCGAGAGAAACGCTGAGCCGGAACCGGAATTCGGGAATGGAGAGGGCGTAAAGGGCAGTCATCAGATTGTGAAATATAGAATGTTGTTTTACAACTCTTCAGCTCCATGGGAGCGACCTATTTGTAGTTAAGCCAAGGTGAAGATAAAAATTTGTTTCTTCGGCGCACGATTAAACACAGTCAGGAGAATACTCTTACATGCGCCGAAACCTGATACTCCTGCATCGTATCTCCTCTTCCGACGCAACTAAGATTGCCACCACTATTTAGATGATTCGTGCGTCGAATGAAAATTGTCAATGATAAATCACTAAAGCTACAAATAGGTCGCCGTGATACGGCTAAGATTATATTCATAATCTCCGGCCCGGCGGCAGTGCTTTTTTAGGATCGCCTACCCCAGTCGGACAGGAGTGCTGTTAAGTTATGATTGTGGTAATTTGTAAACCTACTAACCTCAACCCCTTAAGAAGGTTTAGCTGTCAGGGTAAGATTACGAAGTAATTAAAGAACAACATCGTAGATGTTGCATAATTGTAGTAATAAGAAGGATAAGAGATTTTTCCGGCGCACGAATAAAAATGGCCCGAAGATTAAACTTTGATGCGCCGGAATGCGATGCGTCTGCATAGAACATTCTCTTTCGACGCAACCCTATTTATCACTTCTCTCATGATGGTTCGCGCGTCGGATAAATCATGTTCGTATTCATTCTCTACAATTATGGAACCCCGCCTGACGTCGAGGCAGGCCATACTGGGTTCTTTCCCAATGATCTACAAACCTTAACCTGATGGCTATTCCTTAAGAAGGGGCTATAACAGTTTCGCGTTTATTATGGTTTTGTATTAAATGTTAATTTCTCAAGAGAAGACGAAGACTTTAAGTTGTTGATAACCAGTTGTAGCCCCTTCTTAACTGAGCGTAAGCGACCTCTTGAACGCAGTGAAAAACGGGTTGGGGTTGTGACTGTGATAAATGCGAAACCTGCCATTAGCTATGAAATTACTCTTTTTAAGGCTCGCCTACCCCAGTCGGACAGGAGTGCTGTTAAGTTATGATTGTGGTAATTTGTAAACCTCCTCACCTCAACTTGCGATTCACTTCCTAGTTGAATCTGTCCTGCAGCTTTTAGCTCCTCCTCTGCCCCAGCTCCTGTCTGTCTTTCCTCCTATTTTTCATACCCCCTCATTTTGTGATCTATGTCACACGGCTTCCAAAATTTGTTCCCCTACTTTGTATGCAATTAACCGTGTATTCTGAATAGTGACCGCAGAAACCAAACACAGGTCAATGAATAACCCGGTTACGGTAACAATGATCGAAAACATTAAACCATTAACACATGAAAGAAATACCCAAATACAATGGCACCGGTAAAATACCCCGCAACGAAACAACGGTTCCGTGCCATGCCGGTTTGGATATCAGTAATCATTCCCTCAATACTAACATCCGCTTGGCAAGGCCGGACGGATGGTGTGGCAGCTCGTTGGGAGTTGCGCGTATTCCCTCTTATTTCCTTCCTGATC
>DATBXH010000584.1:0-2489 GCA_036514375.1 Bacteroidales bacterium
AGGAACAATATCAGAAAGCGAAAAAAGAAGATATTAAGCGACGATTTAACATGCAGACACCTGCAACCCAGGATAGAATGAAGGAATCCATAAAGACCGCTGAAAAAAACAATAAAATAAGGCACGACTCTTTTTTTAAACGATTGTTTAAACATAAACCGAAATCATTATGAAAGCTGATGGAGGGGCACTTATATACGTAATCCTGGCTATTATTTCCATAATAGTTAGTGTTATCGGTAAAAATAAAAACAAGAGAGTTACACAAGGACCTTCTGCACCGCAACCTGTAACTGAGGAACCTTCGGAAGATAAGCCCAGACCTTCCTGGCAAAAAGAATTGGAAGACATCTTCGGCGATGTGATTAACGAACCTGAAGTAATTGTTCGGAAGACTCCTCCCCGCGAATCAAAACCTTTCGAACCAATAACAACTGAAATCGTTACAGGATCCATTGGCTCGAAAACCAAAGAGGAAGGCAAATACATTGAAACCTCAAAAACAGGACCAATCGATTCAACAACCATACATACAGGTTCTATTCATCTCGAAGAAGAACATGAACCTGCCACGGTAACTCTCGAAGAATTTGAACTCAGTAAAGCTGTTATCTATTCGGAAATCCTGAACAGAAAATATTTTTAGCTTTTCTTTTTGAAAAACGTTTTGTAACTTCGAGCAAAATCCGAATCATAATCTTATTGTATAATTAGTTTCTTTTGATATAGTTATATGTATGTTATATAACTTATGTATCATAATGCATTATTAAAAATGTTGCTATTGCATCGGAAAAGGGTTCCGAGCAATCGGGATCTTTTTCGTTTTATAATGGTTTAACTTGGAGGTAATTATTATGGCTAGTGTTTCTTATTTAACAGAGGAAGGTTTACTAAAACTAAGAAGCGAGTTAGAGCATCTTACAAATGTTGAGCGTCCGAGTATTTCGCGGCAGATAGCCGAAGCCCGCGATAAAGGAGATTTATCCGAGAATGCTGAATATGATGCAGCTAAGGATGCCCAGGGAATGTTGGAAGCCCGGATAGCAAGACTCGAAGAAATTATTGCAAATTCGAGGATAATAGACGAATCACGCATCGATACATCAAAAGTACAGATACTAAACAGGGTGAAAATCAAAAACCTCAAAACCAATGCAATTATGGAATATGTGCTGGTTTCGGAGCAGGAAGCTAACCTGAAAGAAGGGAAAATATCAGTAAATACTCCTATTGCCAGAGGATTGATTGGAAAAAAGATAGGAGATGTCGTTGAAGTCAATGTGCCTTCAGGAAAAATGTCGTTTGAAATCATGGAAATTTCGAGATAAAAGAATTAATTATGGCTTCCATTTTTTCAAAAATCGTAAACGGAGAAATTCCCTCCTATAAAGTGGCAGAAGATGCAAATTATTATGCTTTTCTGGATATAAATCCTTTGGCCAAAGGTCATACGCTGGTCATTCCCAAAAAGGAAACGGATTACATTTTTGATATTGATGATCAAACCCTTGCCGGCATGATGGTTTTTGCAAAAAAAGTAGCAAAAGCTATCGAAAAAACCGTACCCTGCAAGCGAATTGGAATGGCAGTATTAGGACTTGATGTACCACATGCCCACATTCACCTGATTCCGATAAATTCGGGAACGGATATTGAATTTTCAAAACCTAAACTCAAACTTACCACAGAGGAATTCCAGGAAATTGCGGCAAAAATTGCAAAGGCTTATAAGGCCTAATCAAGGAACCTGGTAAATACCTATTTTTTAAGTTTCTCAGGATTCTTATTAATAAAATCTTTCCAGCTTTTCACTACCTTTTCGGTGGTAATGGCTTTGTTTTGATAAAAATGACACATGGCTGCTGCCAGACCATCAGTAGCGTCCAAATCTTCGGGAAGCTCTTTAATATTCAGGATTTTTTGTAATAGTGCTGCAACCTGTTCTTTAGCTGCATTTCCCTGACCGGTGATAGACATTTTAATCTTACGTGGGGCATACTCATAAATCGGCAAAGAACGGGAAAGAGCCGCAGAAATAGCTGTCCCCTGGGCTCTGCCAAGCTTTAACATCGATTGCACATTCTTTCCAAAAAAAGGAGCTTCAATTGCCAGCTCATCCGGATGATACTCATCAATTAACCCGACAGTTCTGTCGAATATCATTTTAAGTTTGGTAAAGTGGTCGTCTACCTTATGAAGGTTAATGACTCCCAAAGCAAGCATTTGCGGTTTATTTCCAACAACTTTAATAATTCCGTACCCCATAATGGTGGTTCCGGGATCGATACCAAGTATAATGCGTTCGTTTTCCAAAAATAAAGTTGTTTGTTATCCTTGCGAAGATAAAAAAAGTCTTACACTTAAAGGTAAATGTTCAGCGAACGTATTTCCTTCTAATAAAAAAATGATTTTTTCAGGTAGAATTGCAGTTTTTCTAACAAGAAAAATGGCTTTTCTTATAAGAAAAATGATTTCGCTAATAAGAA
>DATBXH010000585.1:0-3966 GCA_036514375.1 Bacteroidales bacterium
AACAAATTTAGCGGCAGGCGATACTTATAAATTCATTGCTAACGGCGGTTGGGCTTTAAATTACGGAGATACCGGAGCAGATGGTATTCCTGATATAAACGGAGCAAATATCAGTGTGGCAACGGCTGGCAATTACACAATCACGCTTGATTTAAGCAAATATCCTTATAGTTGTAAGGCTGTTAAAAATTAAAGGTTTTCGGGTATCAGATGCCTTTCGGTATCTGATACCTCTTTTAAGAATACACTTTACAGATTAATTAGTAGCCAAAGTATTATTATCCTAAACCGTCTCTTCCCGAATTTCAGGAAGGACGGTTTTTGTTTTGAACCAATTCAATAAGCCTTCCGGACCAAAACCGAACAAAAAGAGCACGTTAATCCCAGATTCTGCAATAGAAAATGAACACCATAATTTTCATGCAGAAGCCTCTTCACCGAGATGCTCATCATGATATTTGAAGATGCTGGTCATGAAAATTGAAGATGCTGGTCATGGTGAAACAAGATGAGCATCTTCGAAAGACAAGATGCTCATATAGTAAAAGAAAGATACTTTAGACCCCAGTTAACCGCAGCTTGTAACAGAATTACGAAGCAGATAGGCCACGGATATAAATGATTGGTAAGCTATGGAGAACGCGGGAAGTCGCTAAGGGCAAAAAAATGTCTAGGAAGTAAACATTGCTTTCAAACCAGGATTAATTTAAACCTATATAATTTTTGAATCTTTAAATTTTTGAATCTTTAAATTAAAGTAAGCCTGAACCTTATCTGCACTAAATTTCAGGCTAAACGGAAGTATAAAAAAGTCAACTATTTATCCAAATATGATTATGTTTGCACTTTTGTAATTATATTTATAAAGTGGCGGTTCAAACTAAAACTCCGTAATCTGAAATTTCGCAATCAGAACAAGAGATTGTCAATACTCAGAAATAAACGCGGATCAGACTGATTAAATACAAACGTTAACAAAATATATAAATGAACGTACTAATAGAAATTCTCGCAGACAGGAATATTGACAGTTTGAAAAATAAAACCAAATAAACTCAATGAATCATTCAAAATCAAACCAAATGAAAAAAGCAATTTTTATCGCACTGGCAATTTTTACAATGGCTGCCACCAGGGCCCAGAAGATTAAAATCTCTGATGGTAATGTGTTACTTGACAAAGTAGCCATTGCCAAAGTTGAAGGAAAATCCGGTCTTTTTAAAAAGACAGACCTGTTGTTTAGCTCGCTGGCCGGACAACCATTACTTAGAGTACAGGAACAACGGTATGACTATTTCCTGGAAACTTACGACGACCTTTTCTGGTACGAAGTCGAAAACATAAAATCAGGATCAAAAGTTGCCTGGGCGGCTAATGCAAACTATTCGCAAAAGCAACTGGCAGAATGGTTATTTGTAAAGACGGATCCAAAGCTCCTAAAAAACGACGAAATAGATACCCTGGCATGGAATGAGTTCAGAAAAAAGACAGACGTCAGTAGTAAAATCCATGCCGATACCATTGCTTACCAGGAATTTGAGACAGCCCTGATCGACAGGTTAAAAAACGCAAAGCGCAGTGGTCGCGATTTGGGCAAACCGATCAACTTTACTCAGACATCCTCGAATACCTTTGCCACACGCACTGTTTCGTCCTATAAAATATACCAGGATGGATATTTCATTGCCTTGTTGGAAAAAAGCGTTGAAAAATCGAGCATGGGTACGGAAGGATATTACAGAATTTACAGGCCGTTTGATCCGGTGCTTACCGTTGGCGATAAAACTTATGAAAAAGGATTGGCTGGTTATATGAAGATTTCATTCACCGTCCCCATGTTACAAATCACCCAGCTTAAAAAAAGCATCAGGGCCGATTTCGCCACAGGGGATAATTCGGAGCGTGCCATTGTTAAATACATGGTCGATAACGGTTACTTATAGCCAACAAAAATTAGCCTAAGCAGAATCATAAAGATTCTCCGAAACCATACGGGAAAGTTCATTTATCTATATAATTATTAATAAATCTAAATCCATTATTATGAATCAAAAGCGTTTCTTTGAAAATCCAATGAAAAAATCATTTGCATTTTTCGTTGCATGCATGTTCATCATTTCGGCAAGTGCCCAATCATTCAAAACAGTCGAAAAGGAATTCAAATTTGTGCAATTACCTTTAAAGATGCTACCGGGCACGGTTAAAACCTATAACTATGAATTCGAACCGGGCACCATCAACTGGGCATCGTATCCGTACGATAACGAATCGATTTACAGTTTTGTCAGGCTCGAAGGATATCAATACCAAAAAGCCAACAGTGATATTACTGTTTCTGTGTCATTTTCAGGTATTACAGTAAACGGATATACCGAAAAAAAGGAGCAGGTAGGTGTATCCGATATGAAGTATACAGCTGTATATGAAGTCTCCGTGCCTACGGTGATCAAAATAACGGACAACACGAATAAAGTACTTGATGAAACGACAATAAATGATAAGATTAACATCGTTTACCCGCCTGCCAATGACCAGTATGGGATGCCTGTTACGATAAAAGATGAAGCTACATTGAAAGCAACACTCACTCAAAAGGCCGATTTCATCGATGGCTATGTTAAGGAAAATGCAATCCACCGGGCTGTTTACAATGTAAAAAATGTGATAAACGATTCCTACTCCTTTATTCCGGTAGTAAAAAAGTATGAGATCATGTCATTCAAAACCAAGAAGGACGCAGATTTTACTGCATGGGATACAAATGCGCAAAAGCTGGCCGACGCCTTTGGCAAATTAAGCACAGGTACCTCGCCGCAGGAATTTGATGCACTGGTTGAACCCTCCATTGCCTTTTGGAAATCGGAACTTGCCAAGTACGAGAGCAATATGAAAGAAAACAAACAACTGGTTGGAGCAGCAGGTTACAATATTGTGCTGGCAAGCATGTTTGCCAACAAATTTGATGTGGTTTCCGAAATAGCCGCTAAGTTAAAAGATCATAGCTGGAAGTACGACGAAGAATTCAATAGCATGGTTGAATACAGCAATAAACTAAAACAACGGGCTGATGCCAATACCGGCAAAACAGTCGATTATATAGCATTGGCACAAATACCGCCGCTCAAAATCAACCAGGTTGAAGCACTGCTCACTGTGAAAGGAGGAAAACCGATGGACGGTGTGATCGAATACAACGATCCGTTTTATGTAAAACCATACCAGAACAGCGTAGGCATTACCTTTATCCCACGCGATGCATTCCTGACCTCTTTTGGTAACATAAAAGGGAAAGACAAGAAAACTTACAAACCGGAAGAAATTGAAGGTTATAAGGTAGCGGGTAAAGAATTTGTAGGCACTGAGTATTCCGATCCGACCACATTAAGTCTCTCCGGCAATAAGGCATTACTTGAATTAGTAATCTCCGGAAAGGCAAAATTGTACAAAAGATATGAGAAACCTTCCGAGGAAGCCGGGGTACAGGTTGTAGGCGTGAGCGTTGGCGAATCGGTATACAAAACCAATATGGACAGTAAGGCAAATCCTTCCTTTATTGTGAGCGTTGGTAAAAAATCCGTGATTATATTCAACTACAGCGCATTTGCCGATTTACTGAAGGACTGTCCGACAGTTGTTG
Source organism: Bacteroidales bacterium (assembly GCA_036514375.1). Taxonomy (GTDB): domain Bacteria; phylum Bacteroidota; class Bacteroidia; order Bacteroidales; family JAAUTT01; genus JAAUTT01. The sequence goes on from DATBXH010000585.1 coordinate 3,638, forward strand.
ACAAGATAAACAAGGGAGAATATGGCAATGCGCCAATCGAACAAAAGACCGGTAAATTTGCCAAAATGATGTCCAAAGGCAAAACGGAAAAAATTGACACGAAAGTCATTGCTGCGGCAATCACGGAATATAACTCACTCATGAAGTAATATACTGGTCTCTCACTCATCAATTAAGAAATACTTAAGAGGGTGTCTGAAAAGTCTTTGATGCAGCATAATCTGGAGCTTAACGAAGTGTCCTCACGAACGAAGTGAGTAGATTATGCCGAGCGTACTGCTCTGTACTACAGCACGGAGCGCTGAGCGTAGTCTCCAGACTACGCTCAA
>DATBXH010000586.1:0-4110 GCA_036514375.1 Bacteroidales bacterium
TTAGTGCTGAGCAATTATAGTGCGGTTAGCGGTTATAAAGTTAACTTCGGGAACGATAATGTGTATCAGGAAACCCGCCTGATTTCCGATTTTGCCCGCTTGAATTATAATTTTAAAGGTAAATATTTGCTGCAGGCTTCATTAAGAAGGGATGGAAGCTCCGCATTGGGTGCTAATAACCAATGGGGATATTTTCCCTCTATTGGTGGGGCATGGAGAATAAGTGATGAAAATTTCATAAAGGACGTGACAATACTTAACGAATTAAAGTTAAGGGTCAGTTATGGAGTAACAGGAAATACGACCGGATTTAATGCCTATACTGCTCAATCTTTATCAGGTGCCCAGGGTACCTTTTATTACAATGGAGTTCAGGTTGCCGCTTATGGTCCAACAAACGCTTACAACCCTGACCTGAAGTGGGAAAAAACTTCCACCGCCAATATTGGTTTAGACTTTACTATCCTGAAGGGAAAAATTGGAGGTTCCATAGAATGGTATGACAAAGAGACGAAGGATCTGATCATGTCCTATACGGTGGATCCAATTCTTGTTCCCGTAGGAAGCATCGTTGCCAATGGAGGAAGCATCAGCAATAAAGGGATTGAGGTTAGTTTAAATTTCACACCTGTCGAAACCAGGAGCTTTACATGGTCGTCAAACCTGAACCTTGCTCATAATAAGAACTTAATTAAGAGTTTAACAAACCCTTTGTTTGCCGGTGGGGACTCAACACGTATTTCACAGCCTGATGGCGGAGGCCAAACCGGAAGTACACTGCAGATTCTGAAAGCAGGACAACCACTGGGAGAATTCTTTACCCTTCAATATGCGGGTAAAAATGCAAGCGGGGTTTCGCAATACATTGATCATAACGGTAACCTTACTACAACACCTGCTATTGGAACAGATTATCATTATGCAGGGAGTCCGCAGCCGAAGTTATTATTGGGATGGACAAATGATTTCCGGTATAAGAAATTTGATTTAAATATTTTTATCAGGGGTGTCTTCGGTAATAAATTATTCAATGCGACCCGGGCCGATTTATTCCGTCCTACTACAGCCTATAATACTAATATCCTGGCGGATGCAGGTAGTGAGTCTACTGCCGATGTTAATTCCTATAAATATTCCACCCGGTTTATTGAGGATGGGAGCTATGTCAGGCTTGATAATGCTACCTTGGGTTATACCTTTGGAAACATTAGTCAATATATTAAAAAACTTAGGGTGTATGTGTCAACAAATAATCTTTTTGTAATAACCAAATATAAAGGAATAGATCCTGAAATAAATCAGGGTGGTATTGCTCCGGGTGTTGATACGAATAACTTCTATCCTAAAACACGGACCATATTAGTTGGCATGAATCTTACTTTCTAAATAGTAACAAGTAAAATTTTACGATATGAAAAAAATAACATTCTATATAACTGTTTTCATATTTCTGATTGTTTCATTTTTATCTTGTCAAAAACTGGATTTAACAAACAATACGGAATTGACCACTACAGCCTTTCCAAAGGATTCTGCTCAGTTTGTTCAGGCTGCCGGTACAATTTATGCGGCTTTAAGAGGAAACTTCTCATTAGATTATTTTTTCATGCAGACATTAAGCAGCGACGAAGCTATACTGCCTGCAAGAGGAGGCAACTGGTACGACAACCAAAATTACCTGATGCTTCATTATCACAGTTGGACGAAGGATCATCCATGGACCGGCTCTTGCTGGGGATGGCTCTCCAAGATAATAGGAAATACCAACCAGGTGCTTTCCATTTTAGACGCAAATATGCCCTCAGGCTCCAATAAGAATACCACATTTGCAGAGTTGAAAATGGTGAGAGCATTTGCATACTTTATGATGATGGATCTATATGGGAATGTTCCATTGGACACTGTTTACGGCGATTTTACCCCGCACGCCAAAGTTGATCGTCCTGTAGTATTCAATTTCATCGAATCGGAGATCAAAAAGTGTTTACCCTACCTTAGTTCGGCCACCGGGACTGCCACTTACGGAAGACCTAACAAATATACTGCGTACGCTTTACTGGCTAAAATGTATATCAATGCGGAGTATTATACCGGTACGCAACGTTATAATGATTGCATTGCGGCTTGCGATAACATTATTAATTCCGGTGCTTACGTGATTGAGCCAAGGGCGACATATCTTCAGATGTTCTATCCCACAAATGGACCGTCGATGAAAGAGTTCATATTTGCCATCCCTTATGATGCTTCTTATACAGTGATGCCAGGCACTAACGGGTATATGTATCACGCACGTTATGATGTTCCGCGGTCAGAAAAAGCTAAATTCAGTCTGCCCTTTACACCTAGTGCTCCTGAAAGCACATTGCCTGAATTTTATGCTTATTTCAACGATCCCAATGACATTCGAAACAAGCAATGGCTTACAGGTTTACAATATATGAGCGATGGAGTAACCCCTGTAACCGTTAAAACAACTAAACTAGGGTATGATCAATTTTATACCGGATCGGATGGTTCCGCTTCTTACACCTACCAGGTAAATCTGACTCCGGATATTATACTTCGGCAAAATGTTGCCACCTTTGACTGTGGAAATGACGAAATTGCCTGGAATATGGGATATCGGAACATTAAATTTTATCCCGATAATACATCTACAAGTAGAAACCAGAATAACGACGTTCCTGTTTTCCGTTATTCCGATATTATTCTGATGAAGGCAGAAGCTATTCTCCGGGGAGGTACTCCTACGTTGGGAGCAACAGCTCTTTCTCTGGTTAATGATTTGAGGACCAACCGTTCTACATCTGCCTCATGGGCTACTGTTACATTGGATTCTATTTATAATGAAAGAAGCCGTGAATTTGTCTGGGAAACCTGGCATCGTAATGACATGATCCGGTTTGGCAAATATGAAGGTTCGTGGGGCTTTAAGACCAATTCTGATACGTATCGGCGCATTTTCCCTATTCCAACTAATGCCTTAACTGTGAATCCTAAGCTTACTCAGAATCCCGGGTATTGATTTGGTTTACTCAATTTATCCGTTAATAAACCTGTCAGGAGTCTAACATCCTGACAGGTTCTGTTAACAATTCTGTTTTTTATTGTAATTGGATGATTTCGCTTTCTTAAAATAGAGATAATGAAAAGATTTGCAGGCAATATTTTGTCTATAATTTTATTGGTTGTACTTCCGGTGGGGTTAATAGCCCAATCCGGTTCGAAGAAAGAGGAGTTCGATCACAAACTCCAGCCTGATTCAATTATAGCTCAACAAACAGCTCTTAATTTTCTGGCAGTTGGCGACTGGGGACGAAATGGTGAGGATCATCAGAAGCAGGTGGCTGAGCAAATGGGTAAGGCAGCTGCAAAAGTAAAAGCAAGTTTCATCATATCTACCGGCGATAATATTTATCCGAGTGGCGTAATCAGCGAATTTGACCCGGCTTTCAAATATTCATTTGAAGATATTTACTCTGCATTCTCGTTGCAATGGGATTGGTATCTGGTGCTGGGTAATCATGATTACAAAACAAACCCTGATGCCGAAGTTGCGTATTCGAAAATCAGTCGCAGATGGAAAATGCCGGCCCGTTATTATGCTAAGAAGTTTCCGATCAGCAATGATACAACGCTGAAGGTGCTGATTGTCTTTGTAGATGCCAACCCATTTCTTAAAGAATATTATCAGCATCCTGAATATGGCCCAAACGTACGAACTCAGGATACGGTGGCTCAGAAAAAATGGATCGAGAAAACGCTGAGCGATACGGACCGGAATATCAGATGGAAAATAGTGGTGGCCCATCAGCCTCTTTATACAGGTGGAGGAAGAATGAATAGTCATGAAACCTTAGAACTCAGAGGTTCATTTAAGCCAATTTTGGATAAATACCATGTCGATGTCTATCTGTCAGGTCACGAACATAACCTTCAGCACATTGTACCACCCGGTGGAACACAATATTTTATTTCAGGAGGAGGTTCGGAAAAAACGCCGGTTCAGTTATTACCCGAGAGTCGGTTTGCCGCTTCCGAGTATGGATTTATGCTTTTCTCTCTCAAAAAAGATCAGCTAATGGTTCAGGTGATTGACTACCAGGG
>DATBXH010000587.1:0-4902 GCA_036514375.1 Bacteroidales bacterium
TACCTGCTCGGCATATGACAATTGTTCGGCACCCTGGGGATCCACACACGAAGAAACATGGAAAGTAATGAAGAAATATGATTTCCTTTCAGGAATGTTTATCTGGACTGGTTTTGACTATATCGGAGAACCTACTCCCTATCCCTGGCCGGCTAAAAGTTCTTACTTTGGCATCATTGATCTGGCCGGCTTTCCCAAGGATGTATATTACATGTATCAAAGTGAATGGACAAACAAAACGGTTTTACACATTTTCCCGCACTGGAATTGGAAAAAAGGGCAAACCATCGATGTTTGGGCTTATTATAACAATGCCGACGAAGTGGAACTCTTCCTGAACGGTAAATCGCAGGGAATACGAAAGAAAACGGGCGACGATCTCCATGTTTCCTGGAAGCTGACTTACGAACCGGGCACGTTGAAAGCAATTTCACGTAAAAACGGCAAAGAAGTACTAACGAAAGAAATTAAAACAGCCGGAAAACCTGCAAAACTAGCTCTTTTTGCAGACAGAAATCAAATCAAGGCAGATGGAAATGACCTTTCTTTCGTAACAGTAAAAGTTTTGGATGCGGATGGTAACCTGGTACCCAATGCCGACAACCTCATTAAATTCTCCATTGAAGGAAATGCAAAAGTAGTTGGGGTTGATAACGGTAACCCGATCAGTCACGAATCATTTAAGGACAATTACAGGAAAGCTTTTAATGGCTTATGCCTGGTAGTTATCCAATCAGGCGAAAAATCCCGCAACATAACCTTAACAGCTATGGCTGAAGGGCTGGAAAAAGCTTCTGTGGATATTGAAATGAAATAAACCCATTTAAGTCCACTCCGAAAAGTTTTTTACCCCCTAATCCCCCAAATGGGGGACTAAAAATTCAATGATTTTCAACTGGTTCCCTGGAGGGGTTAGGGGTAAAACAGCTGAAAATCATTGAATTTTTGACTTTTCGGAGTGGACTCAAATTTTTAAATTATTAGCTGAATATACCATCAAACAAATGGAACACCAATACCCGAAAATTTAAACGCATATCCCCCTCATGGGAAAACCAACATCGTTAATTGGGAATTTTAAAACCTGTTATTTGGTTCATTCCGTATATCTTGCATTACTTTTTAACTGCTAATCTTAGCATCGGAACATTCTAACCTGATAAAACTACTAAAAAATGAAGAAATACTACATCACAATTAAATGTTTAGCCCTGACATGCTTAACCTCTTTGACATATGCCCAGCAGATCGCATTCCCCGGAGCAGAAGGATATGGCAGATTTACTACAGGGGGACGCGGAGGTGTTGTTTACGAGGTTACCAACCTGACAGATGCAGGAGCGGGAAGTTTGAGGTATGGAATAGAATCTGTTTCAGGCGCACGTACTATTTTTTTCAGAGTATCCGGCACTATCGAAATAACCAAAAACCTTCAAATTAAAAACGGAGATCTGACCATAGCCGGGCAGACAGCCCCGGGCGACGGCATCTGTATCAAAACAAAAAAGCTGGTTGTGCCAAGCACTGCTTTAACGTCCGTAGTTACTATTTCAAGCTATTCTGTTTCAGTTGATGCCGACAATGTCATCATCAGGTACATCAGGTTCAGACCGGGCGATGAAATCGATAACAGTGTGGGCGCTCCGCTTACAAATATTAAATTCGAAAATGACGGATTAACCGGCCGGCAGCATAAAAACATTATTATAGACCATTGTTCCATGTCGTGGGCTATTGATGAAGTATCGAGCTTTTACGATAATACAAATTTTACCATGCAATGGTGTTTGATTGGCGAAAGCCTTTACCACTCCTTCCATCCCAAAGGAGATCATGGATATGGTGGTATTTGGGGAGGCATGGGCGCCAGTTTTCATCATAATCTGATTGCCGATCATACCAGTCGAAACCCTCGCTTTTGTGGTGCCAGATATCATTGTGTTTTCCCGCAATCAGGCTGTTCCATTAATCTGCCGGCATCTACTGAAATTGTAGATTACAGGAACAACGTCATATTTAACTGGGCAGGAAACAGTGCATATGGTGGCGAAGGGGGGCAGCAGAACATGGTAAACAATTATTACAAACAGGGACCTGGTACTAAAAAGCTAAGCAGTTCCTTGCAGTATAGAATTGTAAATCCTTCCGTCTCAACTGATCCTGAGGTAGATTCCATAAGCAAGTGGTACCTTAAAGGTAACTTTGTGGAAGGTTACCCCGCCGTTTCAAACGACAATGCCAATGGGGGCGGTTTTCAGCCTCAGTATGCAAACCCTCAGGGACTTTGGGCAATCGTTTCAAATCCTTTTCCAATCGCTCCGGTCACAAGTCAGACCGCGCAGAATGCATACAATGCGATACTCGATAATTGCGGAGCATCTTTATATCGTGACACGGTTGACAAACGTTTGATCTATCAGGTAAAAACCGGCACTGCAACCACAGGCGGAACTTTTGGCGCAAATACAGGAATCATTGACAGTCCGTCGCAAGTTGGCGGGTGGCCTACACTTAACTCAATTACATCACCAGTTGATTCGGATCACGATGGTATGCCCGATAGTTGGGAAACAACACAAGGTCTCAATCCAAACGATGCAAGTGACAGAAATAACGTAGGAAGTGACGGTTATACCATGCTCGAGAAGTATATCAATAGTTTAACCAATACAATAATTACAACACAGTATGTACTCACCACATCAACCATTGGGAGCGGAAGTGTTACTCCGGCCACAGGATCCTTCGCGGAAAATACGTGCATGACATTAAGTGCAATTCCTCAAACCGGTTGGACATTTACCGGCTGGAGTGGCGATACCACGTGTACAGGCAATCCGATAGTTTTAACCATGAATAAAAACAAAACAATAACAGCCTCTTTCACTCAGGTTACCACTTCTGTTCCTCAACTCAGCAAAACAGATCTAAAATTCGGCTGCCGTCCCAATCCGGCAGAACATGATGCCACGGTGTATTTTACCCTGTCCGCTCCTGCTTTGGTCAACATTGATCTGTTTGACGTTACGGGCAAGCAACTATTGACAATAACAAGTAGCCGGTATAATGCAGGATATAATGAAATCAGTTTTGATATGTCACATTTAAAATCAGGCATTTATTTCTGTAAACTCACGATCGGCGAACGACAGTTTACAGACAGGATAGCCATTTTGAAACAATAATTTTGTATTTTTGAAAACACTCATTATTGATCAAATTCTTTGTAAGCATATATAAAATGAAAGCATTAAAACTTATAAGTCTGATTATTCTTACCGGATTGCTTGTTAATTTTACAAACACGGGTAAAGTTACCATTTACACCATAGGCGACTCAACCATGGCAAACAAGGATCTCTCCCAGCACAATCCGGAACGGGGTTGGGGGCAAATGTTCCAGCAATTTTTTGACGATCAGGTTATAGTTGACAATTGGGCGAAGAATGGCCGGAGCTCTAAAAGTTTTATGACTGAAGGATTATGGAAAGGCGTATTGGAAAAACTGAAGCCAGGCGACTTTGTATTTATTCAATTCGGCCATAACGATTCAAAGCCGGATTCTGCCCGACATACTGATCCGCATACAACATATAAAGCAAACCTTACAAAATACATAACCGAAACCCGCGCAAAAGGGGCAAATCCCGTACTCCTTACCTCTGTTGTACGCAGAAAATTTGACGCAAACGAAAATCTGGAAGACACCCATGGTGAATATCTCGTAGTAGTAAGAGAGCTCGCTAAAGAAATGAATGTACCCTTGATTGACATGGAGCAGAAAAGCAGAAAATTAGTACAACAACTTGGTCCTGAGGAATCCAAAAAACTTTACATGTGGATAGAACCCGGAGTTTCTGAAAAATTTCCAAAAGGTGATAAGGATGATACCCATTTTCAGGTATATGGTGCCACTAAAATGGCCGGGCTAGTCGTGGAAGGAATCAAAGAACTCAATTTAAGCATTGCGAGCCACATTATTAAAACTCCTCAAAACTAAATTATCTCTAAAAAACAAAAGCTATGAAAACCCGCATCAGCCTTGCTACTATTCTAACATTTACATTGATAACTCTGTCATCAAAAGCAGCTATTCGCATTACCGTCGCTGCGGATGGGTCCGGCGATTTCAAAACAATTTCTGCAGCTATCGCGTCGTTGCCTATGTTTAATTACGAAAGAGCTGTTATTTTCATCAAAAATGGAGTCTACAACGAAAAATTCCGCATCGATCAGGATTATATCACATTACAGGGTGAAAGCAAAGAAAATACTATCATCAGATACAGCCAGCTTCGCACCGACTGGCTTGCCCATAAAGACTCTGTAGGACCGGGAGTTGTAAACATCAATGGCGACGATATCATCCTCGAAAACTTAACCATCGAAAACACACAACCATTGGTTGGACCCCATGCTTTTACTATTTATGGATTTGGGACGCGCACTATCATTGTAAATTGTAATATTCTGAGTAAAGGAGGAGACACTCTTTCCTTGTGGAATTATAAGAATGGGATGTATTATTATTCGTACTGTACGTTTGTTGGGGCAGTCGATTTTGTCTGCCCGCGGGGATGGTGTTTCATCCGGAATTCAAAATTCTACGAGCTCGAGAAAACTGCGGCGATTTGGCACGCAGGCGGATATGATAAAAACCAAAAACTCGTTATCTGGAATTCAACATTCGATGGCATTCGTGGTTTTGAGCTTGGCCGACACCATTACGATGCGCAATTCTATTTGTTGTATTGTGTATTTACCGACAGTATGGCAAACAAACCCATTTACAGGGTTGAAAGTCAGGATCCAAAAACTAACCGGCCTTTCATCTGGGGCGAACGTTATTATTTCTATGAATGTCACGGTACACATGTAAACTACGACTGGCATAAAAATAAT
>DATBXH010000588.1:0-3148 GCA_036514375.1 Bacteroidales bacterium
AAAGCTTCCGGTTAAGAATCTCTGCTTTTAACGTATTAATTTTTTCTTCCTTTAGTTTTAAAACACTTCGTATAGCTAACGGAAGGCGGAACAGGCGATCTTTTACTACATAGTCCCAGGCTCCGGATTTGATGGTATCAGCTGCTGTTTCTTCATTAATTGTACCAGTAACGAAAATAAAAGGAATCAGAAGCTTTCTGTTCTTTAAATCGTTAAGCGCCTCCAGACCATTGTATTGCGGCAAACTATAATCACTTAAAATGATATCGGGCTGCGACTTTAAAGCTTCAAGATAGGAGTCTCTGTCTGAAACCAATTTAACAATACAGTTGTATTCATCAAGAAGATTTAATTGAGCTCTATTCAGGTCAGCATCCAGAGGGTCATCCTCAAGCATAAGGATGTGAAGATCTTTTTTTTCTTTCATTTACCTGGCGTTGTGTTTAAGATTGCCCAGAAATATCCGATGTTTTTTACCGCTTTTACAAACTCTTCAAAATCGATAGGTTTTATTACAAAAGCATTGACGCCTAATTGATAGCTTTTGTAAACATCAGTTTCTATTTGGGATGAAGTAAGCATAACTACGGGCAATGATTTATATTCTTTTGAATTTCGGATTTCTTTCAAAACTTCCGTACCATCCATTTTGGGCATTTTAAGATCAAGCAGAACAAAAGCAGGCGTACTTCTTTCCCTGTTGGTGTATTTCCCCCGAAAGAAAAGATAATCAATGGCTTCTTCTCCATCCCTGACAACATCTACCTGGTTGGCAAGATTACATTCTTTAAAAGCAGCTAATGTTAATTCGATATCATTAAGGCTATCTTCAGCATATAGTATCCGGGCCAGTTTTTCCATTGATAAGTTATTTAGGTAAAGTTATATAAAATATTGCTCCTTCGTTTATTTTTCCTTCGGCTTTTACAGAACCATTATGTTTGAGAATGATTTGTTTAACATTTGCCAGCCCAATACCTGTCCCTTCAAATTCCTCATTGGAATGTAACCGTTGGAATACTCCGAAAAGTTTTTCGATATATGTCATATCAAAGCCAACACCATTGTCTTTTACGTAAATCTCAACCTTGTCATCAGGGAGATCATTTGAGCCTATTTCAATGATCGCATCCGGCTTTTTCGATGTATACTTAACAGCGTTGGATATGAGGTTTTCCAGTACCATTTTCAGAAGATTTTTATCGCCGGGTATCATCGGCAAGGGATGTATATCCCATGTGATATCGCGGTTTGAAATATCGGGATACAACTGATCCATTATTTCAGTAACCAGTGCGTTTAGGTTCACCGATGACATCACTAATTCCTTACGGCCCAGACGGGAAAAAGTGAGTAAGTCATCAATCATAACTGACATTCGCTTGGATGATGAGTCAATTTTTTCAAAATATTGGGTGACCTTCTCCGTGGGAGCATTAATGGCCGAATACATGAGCCTTGTAAATCCATCAATATGTCGTAAAGGAGCGCGCAGATCATGAGATACACTATAAGCAAAAGATTCCAGGTCCCTGTTTGCTTTCTCAAGTTGGGCAGTTCGCTCTTGTACTCTTTTTTCAAGCTCGGTGTTAAGCTTTAGTATTTCATCCTCGGCCTTTTTTCGTTCGGTAATATCTTCGGTAAACATTACAATACCACCTATCTGACCGTCATTTTTGCGCCACGGATAGAGCTCATACCTCAGCCATTGAATGGAACCATCCGCACGTTCAAAACAGTCTGCTTCATTACGATAAATTTCACCTGCCAGTACACGCCTATGGTCTTCTTTCCATCTATCGGGAATCTCAGGAAATATTTCATAGTGTGTGCGACCAATAAGGGGCTGGTCTCCGAGCTTATAGTCCTGGGCCCATCGCTTGCTTACCATCATGTAACGCATGTCAGTATCAAACATAGCTACCGGCATCGGTACGTTTTCAACAAAGAGCCTTGCTTTTGCTTCACTGCTTTTTATATCTTCTTCTGCCTTTTTCCTGTCAGTAATATCCCGGGTAATGGTAATAATACACTTCTCGCCTTGTAACTCAATAACTGCAGCCGACATTAGCCCGATTAAAGTCTGTCCATTTTTCTTCCCAAACGTAGTTTCGAAGTTACTTACCTTACCATCTTTTTGCAAACCATCTAATAGCCATTTTCTATCTTCAGGTTTCGTCCAAATACTTAATTCAAGGGAAGTTTTTCCTATTACGTCTTCTTTGGTATAGCCGGTCATAGCTGTGAAACCTTCATTAATTTCCATGTATTTTCCATCGGAAAAACGATTAATATTAATCGAATCAGGGGAGGTTTTAAAAGCCAGTGCAAATTTTTGTTCGGAACTTTTTAATTTTTTTTCGGCCAGGATTCTATCAGTTACATCATTAAACATAACGGCAAACTTATCTTTTTCAGGACAAAACGCAAAGGTGTCATAATATCGCTCAAATTCCTGCGAATAGTTCATATAAGTAACGGGTTCGCCAGTCATGGCTACTTTGCCAAAAGTTTGTATCCAGTATTCCTCTGTATTTGGCAAAATCTCTTTAACTGTCCGGCCTATTAGTGTATCGGCTGATACACCTGTTAGTTTCTCAAATGCCGGATTAACCTGGATATATTTGTAGTCAACAGGAATGCCTTGTTCGTCATATATCATTTGATGAAGGGCAAAGCCGCTGGTCATATTCTCAAAAAGCTGCCGGTATTTTTGCTCACTTTGCTTTAATGCTTCTTCGCCTGACTTGCGGCTGGTAATATCACGAACTACCACAACGATATAATCATTCTCGCCATAAAAAACTTTTTTAACGGAACACTCTGTCCAAAATAATGTGCCGTCCTTACGCTTACTCTGCCATTGAAAGATTTGAGGACCTTCTGTTTCGGCTTTGCGAATTAACTCATCCGCATCTTTTTGTGTGTACGGAGGCACATTCGATGAAATATTTCCAATGTTAAGCGATAGGGTCTCTGCATAACAGTATCCGAACATTTCGAGCATACGCTGGTTTACGTCCAGAATTTTACCATCAGCGGGGTTATGTATCAAGATAGCCTCATTGGTGGAGTTAAAGATAGTTCTGAATTGTTGTTCACTTGTAATTATTTCCTGTTCAGCCAATTTGCGTTCGGTAATATCCTG
>DATBXH010000589.1:0-2277 GCA_036514375.1 Bacteroidales bacterium
GTTATGGTCCTTTCCGGAAGGAAAGGTGATAAATGTTATTCAGGGTTCTGCCTTCGGTGTACATGCCATCATGTATACTCCTGATGGAACTTACTTTTGTACAGGAGGAGATCGGGTTATAAGGATTTACAAAGCTTCAGGAGAATACGTAAATACCTACCGAGGACCGGCCACACAAATCTGGTCGCTTTCATTCAACTCACAATTAAACCAGATCGTCGCCGGGTCGTACGACAAACCCATCAAAACAATCGACTTTGCAACCGGTAAAGTGGTGGGAACCTTTGAAGGCCATCCGAAAAACGCACTTGCTGTGGCATTTAGTCCTGATGGTAAACTCATGGCCAGCGGTTCGCTGGATGAAACCATAAAGATATGGGATGTGGCAAGTAAAAAATTGCTTCAAACCTGTACAGGACATGGAGGAAATATCTATGCTGTATTATTCACACCCGATTCCAAAAAAGTTATCAGCGCGTCCAATGATAACTCAATCCGCATTTGGGATGTAGCTACCGGAAAAACGGTCAAAAACCTGCTCGATCATACGAAAGGAGTTTCCTGCCTGGCGTTAAGTCCGGATGGTTCCTATTTGCTAAGTGGGTCGTATGACACCAATGTCAAACTCTGGGAGCTATCTAAAGGCGAATGTATTGCTACTTTTTCAGGTCATAAGGATGCCGTAAATGCTGTGGCATTTCATCCTGATGGAAAAATGTTTGTTTCCGGATCCTCGGATAAGACCATCATGGTATGGAAAATATCACCGGAACTGTTTGTTGCACATTATTTCGGAAAAGAATTTGATAATGAGGTCGCACAATCCCCATTATTTGCTGCCAGGGAAAAGAATGAAACAAAGGCAGATTATAAGTTGAGGGAAGAAAAGGCTGAAGCCTTCCGGCAAGAGCTTATTCAAAAATATTATCAGCGGTATCTAACAGAGATTAAGGAAAAAGTGGTCAGTAATTAAGATTATTTAATAAATGCGTGCTGAATAAACCTAACTGCATTCAATAAAAACCATTACTTAAAATTAAAAACAACCTATTTGTCATGAATCAAAAATGTAAACTCGGCAGCCTGATACTATTTTCATTATTAAGCCTCAACATCTGCGCAAAGAATTATCCTGCCAGTAGTCCGTTCATTGAATATACCGGCAGGATTGACTTTACAAATCCGGATGCTCCAAGGTTTTCCTATTCGGGAGTTTCCATACGTGCTTGCTTTAATGGCACAGGAATCTCAGCTATACTTGATGACGAAAAGGGTGAAAATTATTTCACCATTATCCTTGATAAAATCCATGCAACCAAAATAAAAATTAGCAAAGGTAAACAGCAGTATATCCTGGCGCAGGGTTTAGAAAAGAAAGCGCACGAGATTGAAATATCCCGGAGTACGGAGCAAATGTTTGGCAAAACAACCTTCCTGGGATTTGAGACAGACAAAGAAACCTCCCTGGAGGAAATAACTGACAGGCGTACAAGGATGATCGAATTTATTGGCAATTCCATTACCTGTGGTTATGGAAATGAAGGAGAACTTGGGGCAACATTTGGCCCATCTACCGAAAATCATTACATGACCTATGCCGCCATAACATCCAGAAGTTTTAATGCCCGTCACCTGGCAGTTTGTAAATCAGGAATCGGAATCTACAGGAATTACGACGGCCCTGTAACTGGTAGTCCTGATTGTATGCCTAATTTTTATCCGCGAATTTTTCTGTACGATGACCAACCCAGGTATTCGTTCAGGGAAAAGCCTGATTTGATATGCATTGATCTGGGTACAAATGATTTTAGCACAAATGGGGGCGATTCAGCAAGGTACGTAAACGGTTATCTTAACTTTATCGATAGTCTTCAGCATTATTATAACAAACCGGATATCCTTTGCTTGTTAGGTCCCATGATAGGCGAACCCTTACTTTCCAAAGTAAGGAATTATGTAAAATTTGTTGCAGCTACGGCTAATAACCGCGGAAAAGGGAATGTGTATTTTTTTGAAATGTCCAATCAAAAAGGAGATCTTGGTATTGGAGTCGATTATCACCCAACGGTTGCCCAGCACATGAAAAATGGCCGGGAGCTGACAGATTATATCTGCACTTTAAAAAGTTGGGATATTACACCAATCATACTAAAGGCAGAGGTTGAAACACCAAATAAAATCTCCCTGCAATTTAATACGGAAATAGTAATCCCAACAGGTCTACTCACTGGGTTTAATGTAACTGTCGATAACAAACCTTATAAAATTATGAATACA
>DATBXH010000590.1:0-3213 GCA_036514375.1 Bacteroidales bacterium
CCATCATTCTGACTGATGGAAATAATTTTCTTCCCCGGGTTTGCCTTAAAAATCGAATCTACTTTATGCGAAACGATTTCGAAAACCTCAGGATTTGTCAGACACCATTGACTGTGGTTGCCAGGGTGACGTTCTCCATTAAAGTAGGAATAATATTCCGGATGTGATTTTCCATAGACAGACGATGGAAGAATTTTATCGAACGTATGAACCCAATAACCACCGGCAAAAACTTCCGAGGGAAGTTCAAACCGGTACCAGATCTTATACAAGGTATCCTGTGTGGCGTAGCATTGGCTTTGACGGTAACGGAATGCCGGATTATCGATTAACTTAAAAGAAGGCAGATGGATACTTTTTTGTGGTTGCAGCGAATATTCATGATCTCCGTAATATGATACTCCCAGGTATTGTTCCAGCAAGGTTACAACTCCGTAAATACTGCCCTTATCACCGCCGCTCAGGATATGTATGCAACCATTCTCCGTGGATAATAAGAACCCATCCTCTGATAATTTGGGGAGATCGGATGAAAAGATTTGTGTGGAATGCGGATCATTTCCGATGATCACATCACCCTTTTGACTATGTTGATTTTTAATGATGGGCAAGCTGGCTCCGCTGATGCGTTTTACAAAATCCTGGAGAATACTGGCGGCTGTGATATCTGTTTTCTCCTCTGAAGATATAACAATCCTGGATTGGAGTTTACCTTCCTTTACCAGTGTGACCTGAGCTTTTGAGGAATGTATCATCATTCCGAAAGCGAGCAATGTCACTATAGCTTTTATATTTAAAGTTCTGTCCATTTTACTGTAAAATATTACATATCACTAATCCATGTTCATCAATTCAACTTTAAATATACAATTTGATAATCTTCTAATAAACCCCGAAGGTGCAAATCTTTGTCTTATGCCATGGACAAAATTATTTTATCCAATAAAATAAAAGTCATTCAATGCATCGAACTGACTTAAGAGTTATGAATAATAACTATTGGGTATTAACAGGTTAAAAAAAAGAGGCTACCTGTTTAAGACATGATAATCTTTTAGGATAGCCTCTTTTTTCGCATTATAATCCAAGCACTATTTGGAGCCTCCTCCAAGCGCTTTATACAAACTTACACTATAAGTCAGCTGCTCCAGCTTATCATTTACCTGGCTCAGTTGTGCCGAGAGAAGGTTTTGCTCAGCCGTAAGCACTTCGATATAGGTAGCTTCGCCGGCAATCAATAGATCCTGGGTAAATTCCACTGCCTTGTTCATCGACTCTACCTGTTTTGCCCGCAAAGTGTCTTTACTCACTGCTACATTGTAACTGTAGATAATGTTCGACACCTCGGCTCCGGCATTCAGTACCGTACTCTTAAAGCTAAGTAACGCCTGATCCTGTTGGGCTTGTGCAATCTTTACGTTGTTTCGAAGCTGCTTCCTGTAAAAGACAGGTTGTGTCAGCGATGCCACAAGCTGGGCGGCAACATGATCCGGTTTAAACAGGTCGGCCAGACCTCCCGCTACGCCAAGCGTTGCAGGACTACTTGCTGAACCAATGGTAAAGCTAGGATATAAATTGGCTTTGGCCACATTGGTTAAGTTATAAGCCGAAAGGAATATGAATTCAGCCTGTTTTACATCGGGCCGTTTGGCAAGAAACTGCGCCGGTACTCCATACGCAAGTTTATCCGCCACCATCTCGCTGCCCAGCGTGTCACGGTCTATTGGTCCGGGAACTCGACCCAATAATTGACTGATGGTATTTTCCTGTACGCGTATCTGGCGTTGCAGTGTAACTGCCGAAAGTTGCGTGCTATACAACAGCGCCTTGCTTTGCTCCACGGCCGCTTGGTTCTGCTGTCCCGACTCCTTTAATTGTTGCATGGTTTCTGCACTTTGCTGCAAAAGGCCAATGGTCCGCCCGGTTATCTTCATTTGCTGATCGAGCGCAAGCAGGTTATAGTATGCTATGGCAATATTAGCCACCAGGTTTGTCTGAATAAGATTTTTATATTCAACAGAGTTCAGGTAGTTTGCGTAGCCCGAGCGTGCCTGGTAGCTAAGCTTTCCCCAGAGATCGGCCTCCCAGGTAGCAGTAAAACCCAGTGAAAAACTCTGGGTAGAGTAACCCAACACCTTGGTCCCTTCTTTCCCGGCACTAATCATAGTGTTCGAATATGAAACTCCGGCCCCTAATGTGGGCAGATTGGCTGCGCGCAACGTAGAAAGCGAAATCTCAGCCTGCGAAACACGGGAGAGTGTAATCTGCATATCGAGATTCTTGTTGAGACCTTCCTGAATCAATGCCTGCAATTTGCTATCCTTAAAATATTCTTTCCAGGGAACATTAGCAATGGTGGTTGTGTCACCATTACTTGCAAGGCTGTCTCTGATAAGTCCGTTGGTGTCAGTTTTGGGTGCTTCGCCGAGATCTTTGTACGACCGGCAGCCCCAAAAAGCCACAGTTATTATGACGAGCAGAAGAACGGCTCCTCTGCTTATTGATTTACTTTGCATTGCTGATTAAAGTTTTATATTATTAACATTATCGTCTACCGTGGTAATCTTATACTTGCTAAGGCGTTCCTGCAGGCTCTGGAAAAGCATAAAGAACACCGGTATGACCAGAATACCAATGACCGTACCTATAAGCATCCCTCCGATAGCACTGATACCTATAGACTTGTTACCAATAGCACCGGCACCATGGGCAAGGGCCAGAGGTAACAAACCGAATATCATTGCAAACGAAGTCATAAGGATAGGACGCAAACGAGCGACTGCACCGGTAACCGCTGCTTTAAAGATGCTCATACCCTGTCGGCGACGCTGTAAAGCATATTCTACAATTAAGATGGCATTCTTAGCCAGCAAACCAATAAGCATAATCAGGGAAATCTGAACATAAATATTGTTTACAATCCCTGTACCTCTTAGCATACCAACAAACACAAACAGGAAGGTGCCAGCCAGTCCCACGGGTAAAGAAAAGATAACAGCCAGCGGAAGGATATAGCTCTCGTACAATGCCGACAGCAGCAGGTATACAAAAACGATACATAAGAGGAAGATGATGGCCGTTTGATTACTGCTGTTCACCTCCTCACGGGTCATGCCTGAATAGTCGTATCCATATCCGTCGGGCAGGTCAATCTGTCTAATAGCCTTGATTACATCGCCCGAGGTGAATCCTTTCATATAATTAGGGATGATA
>DATBXH010000591.1:0-5440 GCA_036514375.1 Bacteroidales bacterium
TTTGCCATTTTTTCTTTCTTAATTAGTTTTTATGAGGCTGCAAAAATAATTATCTTTTTTAATTCCTGAAAATTTTTGGTATTTATTTCTCAATAATTTATCTGATCAACAAAACATCAAATGTTCGTGATATCGATGCTCTTCATCGGGTTGCTGGTGAGTTGCTTATACTCATAGCGGTTCTTATAGATATCGCAGGCAAGATACAATGCCTGACGGAACGATGATTCAGAAGCTTTATCCTGCCCAACCAGCTCGTAAGCCGTACCATGAGCAGGAGATGTACGTATAATTGGCAATCCGGCTGTAAAATTTACACCATCTTCAAATACAAGCGTTTTAAAGGGAGCTAATCCCTGATCGTGGTACATGGCAAGCACTGCATCAAATCTTTTGAAACTATCGGAACCAAAAAAACCGTCTGCCGGGAAGGGACCGAATGCCAGGATACCTTCCTGTTTTGCCTTCTCAATAGCGGGCATGATAATTTCAATTTCTTCGCGACCAATAACACCACCATCGCCGGCATGTGGGTTCAGAGATAATAAAGCAATTCTGGGTTTTCGAACGGCAAAATCAACCAACATCGATTTGTTCAGTACCCGAAGCTTTGACAAAATCCGGTCCACAGTAATCATGGATGCTACCTTGGCTAAAGGAACATGACCGGTAACCACGGCAACTTTAACCACTTCACTTACCATGAGCATCAATGCTTCCGGGGCTTTAAATTCTTCTTTCAGGTATTCGGTATGGCCTGCAAATTTGAATTCCTCACTCTGGATATTATTTTTATTAATGGGTCCGGTTACAATGGCATCTATTTTATTTTCCTTTAAATCCTTAATAGCGGCCTTTAAACTCAAAAGTGAAGCTTCACCCGCCTGTGGCGTTGATTTTCCTAACTCAACACGAACATTATCATCGAGGCAATTGATGAGGTTGGCCCGTTTGGAATGAGCTTCCTCAGCATTCCGGATAGCGTTAAAATTAAAATTGCCAAGATTCAAAGCTTTACGGTGATAGGCAACCACTTTCGGCGATCCGTATAGAATTGGAGTACACGATTCGTAAACCCTGGGGTCGAAAAGTGTTTTTAAGATCACTTCATAGCTGATTCCATTAATGTCGCCCTGAGTTATGCCTATTTTTGGTCTATGATCCTTCATTATAGCAGTTTATAAATTACTTATGAAAATTGTTTAAAAAGTTATATAATAACCGAACGCCAATGCCTGTAGCACCGGTACCACGATAATTATCAGACTTTTTCATGAAAGCCATTCCGGCAATATCGAGGTGAAAATACGGATAATTGGTAAAATATTCAAGGAATTTACCGGCGGTGATAGCCCCTGCCAGCTCGCCTCCAATATTTTTAAGGTCGGCAATGTCTGACTTAAGCAACTCGGCATATTCCTCCCAAAAAGGGAAAACTGCTACCCGTTCGTAAGTATCGTTACCAGCTTCAATTATTCTAGCAACAACTTCATCGGAGGTATTACCCATCCCAACGACTCCCTGTGTTCCAATGGCCCGGTGGGCTGCACCGGTGAGGGTGGCAATATCAATGAGTAGTTCGGGCTTAAATTGTTTAGCGTAAACGAGTGCGTCAGCAAGTATTAAACGACCTTCTGCGTCCGTATTCATAACTTCCACCGAGGTTCCGTCCGAAATGGTAATAATATCGCCAGGAGCATAGGCATCAGCACTGACCCGGTTATCGGTAGACGGAACCAGGCCAATGACATGAACCGAAGCTTTCGTTTTTGCCAATGTATAAAGAACTCCGGCTACAGCAGCAGCACCGGCCATATCACATTTCATATAATCCATGCTGTCCGGCGTAGGTTTCAGACTGTATCCGCCGGTATCGTAAACCACTCCTTTGCCCACCAGCACAATGGGTCTGGAGTTTTTAGCATCTGCAGGTTTCCACTCCATAACGGAAAAGGTGGGTGGCTGGGTGCTTCCCTGATTAACAGAGAGTATTCCCCCCATTTTTAAAGAAGCAATCTTTTCCTTGTCCAAAACTTTTACATCAAAACCGGCTTCTTTGCCAAGAGACTGAAATGCTTCAGCGAGTTTCACTGATGTAAGGACAGATGCCGGCTCGTTTACCAAATCCCGGGCAGCATATACGGCTTCAACCAGAGCTAATAATTTTTGCACCTCTGTGTCTTTCAAACCTGAGGATACAACAGCTATTTCTCCAATGGTTGAAGTTTTTTCTTCAGCGTTTTTCAGGTATTTAATAAACTGATAATTGCTTAATGCAAGGCCTTCGGCCAAAGAGAGCGAATATTCATCATTGCTGATACAATCTACAATGACAACTTTTTCTGCTTTTTGTTTTTGAAAATGCTGACAGATGGAATGACCTGCCTTCCGCAAAGTTTCCTTAATCTGATAGGCCTTCCTTGTTCTGTCATACGTTTGGATAATGATCCAATTGCTGAACCGATTGATGAAAACCTGATCCGATTTCTTCCCGAATTCTTTTTTAACAAAATTAATTTCAGACACCGTCAGGTTTATCTCCGAAAAGTCGGTTTCCTTGTCAACCAGTAAAACCAGGTTTTCAGCAAAAGTATATGATTGGGTTTTATTTATATTTATTTTTTGCATAGGTAAATCCTTAAAAGTATGCAAAGATAAAGTTATTTCGTGATTCAGGGTGGTAAAGATTTTTTATTATTAACTTTGGCGGCCTGTAAATAATGTTTCTTCAAGTTGAACTATAACGATTTATATCAAAAAGCGCTTGCCCTCGAATTCCTGTCACAAAGCGAAGGCCTGGAGCTATACCGGCATGCACCAACTACTGAATTGATGGTAGTTGCAAATGAAATCCGCCGCAAACTGGTGCCTGGTAATGAGGTAACCTGGATGATTGACCGCAATGTAAACATTACCAATGTTTGTATCTCACAATGCAAATTCTGCAACTTCTGCCGTGTTTCAAAAGACGACGACGCTTACATTACCTCCATTGAAGAATATAAAACGAAGATAAGTGAAATGCTTGCCCTTGGAGGCGATCAGTTGCTCCTGCAGGGAGGAATGCACCCCAAATTAGGTCTTGCGTTTTACGTTGATTTGTTCAGGAATCTGAAGCAGCTTTACCCATCGGTTAAACTGCATGCACTTGGCCCTCCTGAGATTCATTATCTCGCCACAGTAGAAGGCATTTCTTATCAGGAAACCCTGACTACCCTTATAAATGCAGGTCTGGATAGTTTACCCGGTGCAGGTGCGGAAATTTTGTCCGACCGTGTCCGCAAAATTGTTTCTCCGGCTAAAGCAACCACCAGTCAATGGCTTGACGTGATGCGTGAAGCCCACAAACTTAACCTGCCAACCTCAGCTACCATGATGTTTGGACATATCGAAACCGACGAGGAGCGGATTGCTCATCTTTTGCATTTCAGGCAGGTACAGAGCGAAAAACCGGAAGGCTCGTATGGCTTTATTGCATTTATTCCCTGGCCGTTTCAGGACGAAAATACGGTACTGCGGAATAAAATGGGGATCACCAATACGATCCGGACGGAGGATTACATCCGTTTGATAGCCATCAGCAGGATTTTACTTCCCAATATTACCAATGTCCAGGCTTCGTGGTTAACCGTAGGAAAACAAACAGCACAAATCACGTTACATGGAGGAGCCAACGATTTTGGTTCCATTATGATTGAGGAGCATGTGGTTTCTGCCGCAGGGGCCAGCCATGCTTTTGATGCAAACGGGATTCAAACGGCCATTCGTGAGGCCGGGTTTGTACCAAAACGAAGAAACCAGAAATACGAAAGGTGGGGAAATTAGTCTGATCGGGTATTTTTTAATTGGCGGTTCCACTTCTATCATCCCGGGATGTTTCCGGAACCCAGATTACCAGTGTTTGTCCAGGCGCAATAAAATCGGATTGAAGATGATTCCATTGCCTGATTTCCGCAGGACTGCAATTATATTTTATCGCAATCTTATGAAGAAAGTCCCCTCGTTCAACTGTGTAATACGTTTTCTGCAATTTTGAGGGATTTACAGGATTCCCGAATTTTCCTGACGAAGCCTGAATCTGATTTTCATAAATCAGATAGGAAGCAACAAGATTATGGGGTAAAACCAGTAATTGTCTGGTGCCTGTTTCGGGTATAATATCTAATTTATATCGCGGATTTAGAAATCTCAACTGTTCTGTCGAAATTTTCAGATTTTCCTCAATCTGGGCAAAGCTTATGGAATAATTAATATAAATGGTATCGATATTGTCATATTGATAGGGAGGATCAATGGCCTTGATATGATGCTCAGCAGGGAAATTAAAAATATAATTCATGGCGAGGAAAGCAGGCACATAGTTTTGGGTTTGTTCAGGAAGATAAGGTAATAAGTCCCAAAGATTGGTTTTACCTCCGCTCCGCTCAATAGCGTTTCTTACAACACCCGGCCCACCGTTATAAGCAGCAAGTACCAGGTTCCAGTTGTGGAAAGTTTGATAGAGGTATTTAAAATAACGGCAGGCTGCATCAGTTGATCTAAAAACATCACGCCTGTCATCGATGTATGATGTTATTTCCAGGTCGAACATTCCACCCGAGTGATAAAGGAATTGCCATAATCCAATAGCTCCGGAAGAAGATTTGGCTTCCGGGTTCAGGCCGGATTCAACCACCGACAAGTATTTCAATTCAAGAGGCAGATCATATTTATCAAGATAGTATTCAAAAATCGGGAAATATAATTTGGATAATCCCAGTATTTTAGAGACTTCGTTTCTTCGTTCTACGGTATAGAGCTCAATGTATTTCCGAACCAATGGATTATATTCGAGGTCCAGAGGTGTCTTTTTGTCCATTTCGGCAAACCTGTATTCATACACCATATCAGGGTAAACAGGAATAGAATCATTTGGTTTTCCACTACTTTTAAGCGCACCAAACAGAAAGAATGATGTGATTATCAATAACTGCATTATATATCTATCTTGCACCATCTTCATTTCTTTCTAAATAAGGTCAAAGTTAGCATTTGCCTTAAAAAATAAAACCTGTCTCCTGAAAAAATCTCAAAAGACAGGTTTCATTCACACTAAAGATATGTTTAGTTTCCAAACAAGTGTTTCAATCCTTTAAAGATGTCGTTACCGTTTGCAAATATTAACAATGAGAATAATATAACCATTCCGACTATTTGAGCGTTTTCCAGGAATTTATCCCCTGGCTTGCGGCCTGTTATCATTTCATAAAGAAGGAATATAACGTGTCCTCCATCCAGTGCGGGAATGGGTAAAATATTCATGAAAGCCAGTACAATTGAAATTAATGCGGTCAGGCTCCAAAATGATGCCCAGTCCCAAACGGGTGAAAACAAACTACCCATGGTACCAAAACCACCGATCTGAGTTACACCTTCTTTGGTAAATACCAGTTTTAATTGT
>DATBXH010000592.1:0-5677 GCA_036514375.1 Bacteroidales bacterium
CAGTAAGACTATACTTTTCCTTTTCTTCAATAACTATCTGATTTTGCATGGAGCGAAGAAAATTTCTGCAACACACACTTTTAACTACGGCAGGTCTGACACTGGTGCCTGTTTTAACCAAAGGAATAACTCTGGTTCAAAGCAAAATCAGCCCAATCACGATCAGTGCAAAAAGCAATAACACAGTATCATTACATCATATATGGAGTAATTGCATTGTAGCCGCTAAAGCTAAAGATATGCTCCGGGCTACATGGCTCGAGAATCTAAAATTTGTTAAGGATAATTGCGGATTCAAATACGTACGAATTTGGGGCTTATGTAATCAAAACATGCTTATCCAAACAGGATCGGACGGTCAATATCAATATCACTGGCACCTGATAGACGACTTACTCGACAGATTACTGGATATAGGAGTAAGACCATTTATAGAGTTGAAATTATCTCTAAAAAAACAAGGATCACAGGACCTTTGGAGTGAAAAAATATTTGCTCTGGCAACTCACTGCATCAGCCGCTATGGAGCGGAAGAGGTTCGAACCTGGCCTTTTGAAGTTTTGAAATGCCAATCACCCGAAGAATATAAATTTATAGCAGAACGCATAAAATCTATTGACTCTCAACTAAAAATCGGTTTTTTTCAACCTTCCAATGTTTCTAAAGATTCAGATTTAACGCTTACGATGATGGCTGGCCCGGAGGTTAAAATTAATGATGAACTAACCGGAAAGTTTGAGCAATTTCTTGGATACTGCAAAAACAACTGTATTCCAATCGATTTTATTTCTGTCAAATATGATCCTCATGAAAACCAAAGTACCCCATATCGGATTAGTCCATTAACAATCAAGCAGGCTTGTAAAAAACATTCCTTTTCAACCACCGATATTCACCTTGTTTTTGCAAGTAAAATCCCTATCCGAAATAACAAATTAATCTCATCCGCCTCTATTCTTAAAGCTAACCTCAGGGACGTAGAGCTTCCGGAATCATTGTCGTATTTCTCAATAACGAATATCCCGAAGAAAAGTAATCCTGATCTATGCGAAACACCCGAGCTTGTCAATTATCAGGGAATTCCGCAACAGGCCTTTCATGGATATAAAATGCTGAGAGAGTTGGGTGATGTCATCTTACACAAAGAAGAGGGTGTGATTGTTACACGCCAGTCATCAAACGGAAAAATTATTGCCTTACTCTATCACTGCCCGATGGAAACTGAAATGAACTTGAATAAGGACAGGAACATACTTTTATATACAACAGATCTCGCTCCCAACACCTCATTTATTATTGAAACTGTGGATGGAGAAACCCAATACGATGGTCAACAGGAAGGAAAGAAGAACCTGAAAATTTCGAGCCGTAAGGAAATACTCGAAATTAGGCAAGTTTCACGCTCAGGCAGGAAAGAAACATATACAACCGATGCAAACAGAGTGCTCCGGTTTGAAAAAGCCATGAAACCTTGGTCGTCAATATGCATAAGACAAGTATAAAATGAACAAATTTAATTTATAATGAACAAACTACACCTATTAATATCACTATTGATATTTGCAAGCTCATTAAGAGCCCAGAGGCAGATGGAATATCTCGGGCGAGGCGTTATAGCTTTACACGAGAACAAGGATTCGGTGTTTATTAGTTGGCGTATGCTGGGTACCGATCCCGACGACATTGCCTTCAATCTTTACAGGAAAACCGGGAACCACAAACCCGTGAAACTAAACCATGAACCTATAAAAAAATCAACAAATTATATCGATTCAAAAGTAAACTTCTCGGAGTCTAATGCTTATTTTGTAAAACCATTGGTAAATAACAAAGAAGAAGAAGCCAGTGCAGCTTTTACATTGCCAGCTAATGCTCCGGTACGGCAATATCTTTCAATTCCGCTTAAGACACTTGATGGGTATACTCCCAACGATATTTCGGTTGGAGATCTTGATGGTGATGGTGAATATGAAATCGTCTTAAAACAGGAAATGAGAGGATTTGACAACTCACGAAAAGGAGTATGTCCAGGCACTACAAAATTTGAGGCATACAAGCTTGACGGAACATTTATGTGGAGGATTGATCTTGGCCCGAATATCAGGGAAGGAGCTCACTATACCCAATTCATGGTATATGATTTTGACGGTGACGGTAAAGCCGAAGTTGCTGTAAAAACTGCAGAAGGAACCATTGACGGCACCGGTGTAAAAATAGGCGACACCAATGGCGACGGAATTACCAACTATGTAAATCCGGAGACTGGTTATATTCTTGATGGCCCCGAATTCCTTTCCATTTTTGACGGAAAAACCGGCAAAGAATTGGCACGAACCGATTACATTCCGCGTGGTCCAAAAAACGAATGGAAACAGACCTGGAGAGATGACAGAGGAAACCGCATCGACAGGTTTCTGGCCGGTGTTGGATATTTTGACGGAGTTCATCCAAGTCTACTGATCTGCCGGGGATATTATGGCCGGGCAGTTCTGCAGGCATGGAACTGGCGTGATGGAAAACTGTCTAAACTATGGACATTTGATACTGATGATGGAACACCAGGTAACAGGGGTTACCGTGGACAAGGCGCACACAGCATTCGTATCGGAGACATTGACGATGACGGAAAAGATGAAATTATATATGGAGCTGCCTGCATCGGCCATGATGGGAAAGGCGTTTACTCGACCGGATTGGGACATGGCGATGCGCTACATCTTGGAGATTTAGATCCCGACAGACATGGCCTGGAAGTTTTTATGAGTCACGAGTCACCTTCAGACATTGCAGGATCCGAATTTCGTGATGCACGTACCGGAGAACTTATCTGGGGAAAACCATCGCATGGTGACGTTGGCCGTGGCATGACTGCAGATATTGACCCAAGATACAGCGGATGTGAAAGCTGGGTTTTTGGCGGTGAAAAAGGGCTATATAACACCAAAGGTCAAAAAATTTCCGATGCCACTCCCCGCTCCTGCAACTTTGGCATTTGGTGGGATGGAGATCTACTTCGTGAGCTGCTGGACAAAAACCGGATTTCCAAATGGAACTGGAAAAACAGCACAGACAGTACCATTTTCGTAGCCGACGGATGTATGTCCAATAACGGCACCAAGTCCACACCTGGACTTTGTGCCGATATCCTTGGTGACTGGCGTGAAGAAGTCATTTTCCGTACAGCGGATAATAAAGAATTGCGGATATACTCTACTACCATTCCAACCGATTATCGATTCTATACATTAATGCACGACCCTGTTTACAGACTGAGTGTTGCCATTCAGAACGTAGCATACAATCAGCCAACACAGGCGGGATTTTTTATTGGTGAAGGAATGAATAAGCCACCAAAACCTCCAATTTATGTTGTAAAACCCGCCCTTTTAAAGTAATTTCATAGCAGATTAAACTACAAAACGAATAGATTTTATGAATTACAAAGTATTACAGCTGATTACTTTTCTATCACTATTTAATCTCGTTTGTATTTCAGCTCAAACTAAAAACAATAATGAAGCCCGTATTACCGAGTCGTTTGATAAGGACTGGCGTTTTCTGAAAGCGGATGCTGCCGGTGCAGAAAATCCGTCTTTTGATGATGTGACATGGAGGCAATTGGACGTTCCGCACGACTGGAGTATCGAAGGTCCCTTTGATAAAAGCAATCCAACCGGTGTTGGTGGGGGCTACCTTCCTGCAGGTATCGGGTGGTATCGTAAAACCTTCACGCTACCGGATGATTATAAAAATTATCTGGTCCTTATTGAATTCGACGGTGTGATGGCTAACAGCGATGTCTGGATTAACGGCTTTCACCTTGGCAAACGGCCTTACGGATATATAAGCTTCAATTACGAGCTTACTGGTCATTTAAACTTTGGCAAAGGTAAAACCAACGTCATTGCAGTAAGGGCTGATAATTCGGTACAACCGGCATCACGATGGTATACAGGCGCCGGAATATACAGGCATGTCCGTCTGGTGGCAAAAAATCCTGTTCATTTAAAGGAATGGGGAGTTTATGTTACCACGTCAAAGGTCTCTCCGGATAAGGCATCAGTAAAGGTTCAAACTACTTTAAATAATCAGTCAAAGTCATCACAAAACCTGATACTTCAAACAAGTCTCATAGGACCTGATGGGAAAGTAGCAGGGTCTTCCGAAACGAAAAAGAGTTTAAAGGCAGGGACCAGTCTCGATGTTGAACAGGACATTGACATTGTTAATCCACTATTGTGGGATACGGAACAACCTAATCTTTACAAAGTGGAATCAAAAGTTATTTCAAACAAGGTTGTTGTCGACAATCTTATAACACCTTTTGGTATCAGAGATGCTAAATTCGAAGCTGCTACCGGATTCTGGCTCAACGGCAAGAACCTGAAAATAAAGGGAGTTTGTCTTCATCATGATGGCGGGGCTGTTGGTACTGCAGTTCCTTTACGGGTTTGGGAACGACGTTTGGAGATTCTCAAACAGATAGGAGTGAATGCTATCCGGACCTCTCATAATCCGGTTGCTCCGGAATTCCTTGATTTGTGCGACCGCATGGGCTTCCTGGTAATGGATGAAACCTTTGACACATGGACAGCGCAAAAGAAGCCGGCCAACTTTGGTTATCAACTTTATTTCAAGGATTGGTGGGAAAAAGACACCCGGGATATGATCATGCGCGACCGGAATCACCCAGGCATTGTGATTTACAGTGTAGGCAACGAAATTCATGATAATCTCGACAGTCCTCAGGGATTCAAAACATTTACCGATCTGAGAGATCTTATTCACGGTTTGGATACAACCCGTCCGGTTACCATGGCTCTTTTCAGACCTAATAATTCACACGTATACACCAATGGATTAGCAGATCTGATGGATGTGGTTGGCCAGAATTATCGTGAAAATGAATTGGTAGATGCCCATAATGCAAAACCCGAACGGAAAGTAATCGGAACGGAAAACGGTCACACCCGCGAAGCATGGCTGGCTCTGAGAGATAATCCTTTTATGGCAGGGCAATTCCTTTGGACGGGTATCGATTATTTTGGGGAATCATTTTGGCCATATATTGCGCATGGTTCGGGGTTGCTTGACAGAACAGGGGCATTCAAACCACGTGGATACGAACGCCAGAGCTGGTGGTCCGGAAAACCCATGGTTCGCATCGCAAGAAGTCTGGACAACTCAGAAATACTTGAAAGTGACGGCAGCGACGGAACCAAAGGAATTAGCAGACTAACCTGTGACTGGACACCCCGCAATATGGATAGTTACACTACAGCCAATGTCCAGGTTTTCAGCAACTGCGAAGAAGTAGAACTTTTTCTTAACGGAAAATCCCTTGGTTCACAAAAGAGGCCTGCCGATGATAGCCCGCGCAAGTGGAGCTTCCCATTTGAGCGCGGCGTGCTGAAAGCCGTTGGTAAGAATAACGGTCAGCTGGTTGCAACAGACGAACTTAAAACCGCCGGCAGACCTGCAAAAATAATCTTATCTGCTGACAAGAATCAGGTGGCTAACGATTGGGATGATGTAACATATATAACAGCAACAGTGACGGATTCAGCCGGAACACAAATTTCCTCCGCCGATAATCTTATAAAATTCAGCATTTCGGGTCCCGGTAAAATTGTTGCAGTAGACAATGGCAACAATGCCTCTACAGAGCCCCTCCAGG
>DATBXH010000593.1:0-10447 GCA_036514375.1 Bacteroidales bacterium
GATAATAATAGCATCAGGGCATAGTAATCGTGCCATTTTCATGGGCATGGCAGAGCGCACGCCGTACTTCCGGCATTCGTAGCTGCAGCAGGCCACCACACCCCGGTCAGATACCCCGCCAATGATCACAGGTTTTTCTATAAGTTCCCTGCGTTCCAATCTTTCTACCGATACGAAAAACGTATCAAGGTCGAAGTGTACAATATTTTTTGATGTTAAGATCATGTAATGTCGTTAAGCAACTGAGATAGCATCCCAACCATCTTTTGAAAGAAGGAAAGGAATGGCAAAACATAACACCAATTCTGATATCATGTATATACTGAGTTTATTAATCAATATTTTATTTTGATTATATTACGATCAAAATTTATGTTGATAATATAATCAAATTTGATTACTTTTGTATCAGTATCCGGAACATTATTTTTTGTTTAAAAACATTAGGTCATGGAAGTGTTTTTTGCATCGAATCTTAAATTGCTGAGAAAGAGAAAAGGACGTACACAGGATGATGTGGCTGCTGCCACAGAAATCAAACGGCCTACACTGAGCGGTTACGAGAATAGTGGTGTATTTCCAAGCGTGGAGGCATTGATTGCACTATCGAACTACTTTAAGGTATCCATCGATACCTTGGTAAAGGTAGACTTGAGCAAGTTTTCGGAGTTTCAACTTTCAGAACTCGAACGCGGGAACGATGTTTATATTCGGGGTACAAGCATTCGGATATTAGCATCTACCGTTAATCCTAATGCAGAAGATAATATTGAGATGGTGCCTGAGAAGGCTAAAGCTGGTTATACTACAGGTTATGCCGATCCGGAATTTATCAGCGATTTGCCCCGGTTTCAGCTCCCGTTCCTGTCGAAAAATAAAAAATACCGCTCGTTTCAGATTACAGGTGACTCTATGCTGCCTATTCCGGAAGGATCGTGGATTACCGCCGAGTTTGTGCAGGACTGGCATACCATCATAAGCGGCAAACCTTATATTATCCTGACGTTAGGCGACGGCGTGGTATTTAAGATTTTGGATAACCTGATACAGGATGAAGGTAAACTGCGACTATACTCCTTAAATTCATTATATAAACCGTACGATGTACCGGTATCGGATATTAAAGAAGTGTGGAGGTTTGTTCACTTTATAAGCACTGAAATTCCTGAGCCAGCAATAGAAACGTCAGAAAATGACCTTTCCCAAACTGTTTATGTGATGAAACGAGAGATGGAAGCTATGAAACAAAGGTTATACGGGGTATAGGTGTCTGATTGATTTAAAGTTAATATAGTCCAGGTTTATTTTCCGTTACTAAATATTATTCCCGGCTATTTACTTTGTCCGTTTCCGGATACTATTTTGGTCTCGTTTTTTACTTTGTTTCATAACTGTTAGTTTAATTCGGCGATCCAAAGATTAAATTTTTAGAAAAATTTTTATTTTCGGTAGGGTAGAATGTGTTATACCTGTATTACTTGTAAAAAGAAGATTGTAATAAGATAGAGATATGCGAATTAAGATAATTTTGGAGGGCTTGGTAACTACCATGATAAGTTGTCTTGCAAGAATGATTCATTGCCCTTGATTGAATCTTAATTTAATCAAACTTCTAAAATTGAGAATTTAATATATAAATATCTTTATTTTATCAATAAATCTGACTCGTTTATAATAATATATTACTGTTTGAATATTAAACAATTAACTTTGCTTTGAGTTGGTTGTTATATTACTAAATGGAGAGAAAATATAAGATAGGGTATCTCATATCTAACGATTTTAATGATCGAACGAAAGGTTCGGGCATTTATTACTATCAGAGCAAAGCATTAGAGAAACATTTAGGTGAAATATTTTACATAAAACCTTCAAAATCGGCGTTATTTATTGTAAAAAAAATAGAGAAGATTATAGGTAAGTTAAATTATATCCTTCCCAGAAAATACTTGAGTTCACATAGTATCTTTATTTCCAGGCTTTATGGTAGATCATTTACAAGGCGTATAAAAGGTCTGAAACTTGACTTCATTTTTGGTGATAAGTCCTCGAAAATTATCGCATATTTAAAAACTGAAATTCCTATCATATATTCTACAGACGCTTTTTTTTCCTGTATGCATAATTATTATCCGGAATTCACGAACTTATCAAGAGTGTCGATCGGCGAGGCTAATAAAGTAGAGGCTAATGCAATCAGAAATTCACGTTTTTTGGTTGTTACCTCCGATTGGGCAGCAAGGTGTGCTGTTGATTATTATGGGGTCAGAAACGGGAATGTACTGATTAATCCGCGGGGCGCAAATTTAGAAGAAATCCCAAGCCGGATGGATTTGGATTTAAAAAAGAAGGAATCTCTTATTTTGATTTTTATTGGTGTGGAATGGGTGCGGAAGGGAGGCGATGTTGCATACGAAACTTTACAATATATCTTAGGGCAGGGACAAAAAGCTTCTTTGATTATCATCGGATGCCTTCCTCCGAAACATGTTTGTGACGATAAAAATGTGCTGACCATACAATATTTAAATAAAGGTAATGCAACCGACAGAAAAAAGTTTTTTTCGTTACTGAACGAGTCGGATTTTCAGATTTTACCGACACGTGCCGAGTGTGCTGCTATTTCTGTGAGCGAATGCAGCGCTTTTGGTATACCGTCGTTTGTAACCAATACCGGAGGAGTAGCCGAAACGGTTAAAGACAATATTAATGGATTCCGGTTACCATTGGAAGCTAATGGGACTGACTTTGGTAAAGCAATTTTAGACGTATATAATAACGATGCCCGGTATAATGCTTTAAGAAACAGTACCAGGTTGTATTATGAAGAGCAGCTAAACTGGGATGTGTGGGCATCAAGATTTAATGAATTTTTGGGTAGGAACCTTAGTTGATTAATCAGCAGACTTATTTGATATAATTAAAAGGAAAATACCACTGCATGACATTTTTTATCATACAGTGGTATTTTTTGAAAATTAACTATTTTCTTACAGTTTTGATAATGCTGTAGAATGCAGCTTTAGGCCGATATTTGCGGTCGAATATAAGTGGGTAATTTGTTCTTCCATTAATTGGCCAATTATTGAGCCACGATTGGCCATCATCAATACCCCAAAATGTGATCCGGGAAATGCTCGGATATTTCAGGAAAATTTTAAAGAAATCGGCATACCGATTCGCAAGTTTCTGTTGAATCGAGTCAGGCAGACTTTCCGGATATGGGTTGAAGTTTTTTTTCATCTCGAATTTTTGAGAAACATCCGCACCTGAAAGATTGTCTGGACGGGGAAGTACATTAATATCCAATTCGGTAAACATTACCTTTATACCCAATTTTGAGAATGCGGCTATGCTTTCGTCAATATCCTTAAGTTTAGGGCTATCCAGATGATAGTGTCCCTGAATGCCCACAGCGGTTATTTTAATGCCAGCAGATTGCAGGTTTTTAATTAGTTTAATAGCACCATCGCGTTTGGCAGGTTGCT
Source organism: Bacteroidales bacterium (assembly GCA_036514375.1). GTDB lineage: Bacteria > Bacteroidota > Bacteroidia > Bacteroidales > JAAUTT01 > JAAUTT01. The sequence continues at coordinate 3,489 of DATBXH010000593.1, forward strand.
CAATGTTATAATCATTATAGTATAACTCGGCATTGGGATCAGCTTCTCTGGCAAATTCAAAAGCTTTTTGAACATAGTCTTCTCCAATAATTTCCAACCATTTCGATTTCCTCATAGTGCCATCTTCATTCAACGCTTCGTTCACTACATCGTAACCCTTCACACGTCCTTTGTAACGACTCATGACTGTAAAGATATGATCGTGCATACGCTTCAGGAGTGTTTCACGGTCTAACGGATTCCCCATTGAATCCTCAAATACCCATTGCGGGGTTTGCGCATGCCACACCAGACAATGTCCAATCGTGAACATGTGGTATCTATCGCCCAAATCCACAAAACTGTCTGCTAAGGCAAAGTTATATTTACCTGGCTCGGGATGGATCTTTTCCCATTTCATGCAATTTTCGGCAGTAACGGAGTTGAATTGTTCCTTAAGCAAAGTGGTGGCAGCAGAATCCATTCCAAGGATCTGTTCTTTATTTAAGGCTGTTCCAACATAAAAATTGCCTTTAAAAGCTTCTTTTAATGTCAGCTTCTGGGCACAGGCAGAAAGCGCAAGGGAGATAACCAAACCAGTACCGAACAATAATTTAGCATTAGTCTTTCTCATACATCAATAGTTAAAATTTATAGTACATTAATGTATTTATTCAGTTTATGCTTTACGTCGAGCAGCAAGTTCATCCTGCATTTGGATTTCTACTTTTTTAGAAATTCTGTAAAAGAACAGGATGACGATCATGATTCCTATCAAAATTGCAGGATAAATGCTTGTGGTTAAGCGGATGCCAGAGATCGCCTTTGAAGATTGTGCTATCCAGGCTACTTTTTCCGGAGGAGCTACATATCCGTACCAGGAAAGAAGCAAACTGCTTATGGCACCGCCAATGGCTAAGCCAACTTTTAATCCGATGATGATTCCTGCAAATACAATGGCTGTTGAACGACGGTTGTTCTTCCAGTCCGAATAATCTGCAACATCAGCCATCATTGCCCAAGGTACTGGCATTGTTATGCCCCATGCAAAGTTGTATAGAATTTGTAAAACAAGAACAAAAATGATTCCTGTTGGAGGAACAATGTAAAACATGGCTGCAAATATAGTAGCTAATGCAAGTCCGAACATAAACACATTACGTTTGCCGAATTTACTTGCAATAACGTTTGAAACCAAGATACCTAAAATACTTGCTAACTGGCCAAACAGGTTAGTAATACTAAATACACTGGTAGCTGCATCTGTATCTTTGCCTGCCAATAATACTTTTTCAAGGAAACCACCTAATCCGTTATTTACATTTTCAACGAAAATCTTCATAGTAGGAATATCCATGTAGTATTTGAAGTAGAATATTAGTATGCCATTCCTGATAGCAAGGAATGTAAACATAGTTATAAATACAAGGAACATGACCACCCATGGCTTATTGGTAATAAGGTCCGAAATATCTTGCTTTAACGATTGTTTTTGTTCCGGATTTGGTTTAATTCTTTCTTTCGTCCAGGAGAAGGTGAATATGAAGAAAAGTACAGCGAGGGCGCTGAATATTCCCATGGTAATCATAAATCCTTTGGCGCTGTCGCTGCCACCAAAATATTTTACCATAGGAAGGGCAAAAACTTGTATAGCTATGGTGGCAAATACCACTAGAATAAAACGATATGAGAAAAGACTGTTGCGTTGTTTCATGTCTCCGGTTACAACACCACTTAGCGCAGAATAAGGAATATTATTTGCTGAGTAGACCATCATTAAAAGGAAGTATGTAACAAAAGCATAAATAACTTTGGCCGTTTCTCCCCAATTAGGTGTTGTAAAAGCAAAAAAGGCAATGATCCCGAATGGCAGAGCCGTCCAAATGATCCATGGACGGAATTTTCCCCATTTAGTTTCAGTACGGTCGGCAATAACACCCATTACAGGGTCGGCAAATGCACCAACAAGTCTCCCTATAAGAAAAAGTAATGCAATGGCTGTCGCACTTATCTTGAAGCTGTCGGTATAAAAAATAAGTTGCAGCATCATTATGGTTTGAAAAATAAAGTTAGCAGCTGCATCGCCTAAGCCAAAGCCGATTTTTTCCCTGATGGATAGTTTTTCTGTTTCTGATTTCATAATTATTAGATATGTAAATTAGTTTTTGTTGTTTTTTGTTATTTAAGTTATTAAAAATGTTTGCTTTCTGCAATTAAGACAGTAATTTATGATTTAATTTACTATTCTTTAGAGGCAGAATGCGTGGTGAAAATATGGAATATATTTTTGAGGCAGGTGGAAATTTCCGTCAATTAGGTACGTTAAAATTTATACAGGCGCTTATGATCATAGGAGAAAGCCGATAACTTGTATTTCGTCTGGATTAGAGTAAAGGATGTTTGGATTGTTGGTTATGGTTCATGCCTCTACTGGTATTGCAGAGATGGATTGTTTAATCCCTTTTCGTAACACATCAATTTCTACTCTTTGCCCTATAAAATTGTCATTAAGCTTAAGGTACAGTTCGTCTACCGAACCTACCGGGATGTCATTAAAACCCACAATAATATCACCGGTTTTTAACTGGGAATTTTCTACATTCTTATGGTTTATTACCTGTTGAACCAGTATGCCTCTGTTGATTTTAAGGTGATTGTAATTTACAACCCGTGGTGGCAACATGATGGTTTGTCCGGCAATACCCAGAAAAGCCCGGCGGACTTTGCCTGCTGTAATAAGTTTGCCAACCACATACTCGGCTGTTGATGATCCTACAGCAAAACAGAGCCCCTGTGCAGGCATAATGATAGCTGTGTTAATGCCAATAATTTCCCCCTGAGCATTGATTAATGGTCCTCCTGAGTTGCCTGGATTGAGTGCGGCATCTGTTTGAATGATATTATCGATGAGACGCCCGCTGTAACTTCGCATAGACCGCCCCAAAGCACTAATAACTCCTGCTGTTACAGTATATTGAAATCCAAAAGGATTACCAATGGCTATGACAAGCTGTCCTACATTTAGTTTCGAGGAATCCCCAAATTTGGCATAAGGGAAATTTTTACCATAGATTCGAATCACAGCAATGTCAGTGGATGGGTCATCTCCTTTCACTTCAGCCAGGTGTGATGTGCCATCCGGCAAATTAACTTCCAGTTCACGAGCTCCATTCACTACATGACTGTTGGTAACTATAAAGCCTTCGGAGGAAATCAAAACACCTGAACCGGCTCCTCCCTGTTGCCGTTCAGAAGAGTTTTTAGATGACGATTGCCGGTTGATGATCTGTACAACCGATGGGCTTACTTTACCGGTAGCACTTATAACAGCTTTAGAATAGGCATCCATCGGATCTGCGTCGGATGATGTATTGTTTACAACTACTTTCATTTCTGGAATGCCATGATCCATAATGTTCATCATATGTTTCATAATCTCTCCTTTCTTTAAAAAAATAGGGTATTCCAAAATCGAACCAAAAAAATTTCGATGACAGATTGGCATTTTTGCGTGTTTTTGAGTCTTTGTCCAAAAACTGTTAGCGAAGGAGATTGATGATGTTGATTCATTACTAAAGAAATGAAGTTTATTTTTCTTAAGATGATTCTTTCGAAAGGTTTGCTGGTATAACGAGTTTGATACATCTATTAAACTTTTAGCTGAAAACGCTGTTCTAAAAAGTACGATGTGGTTTTATTATTTACTTAATTTCTTTAGAATTTATGAAGACGGTCATTCTATTTTCTTTTGTTATCATGTGTTGCGCTGGTTTGCTGGTACAGGTAAAAGTAGCCGGTAATAATGTGCGTAAATCTACCGTAAAGGCAGATTCCGCTTCTGTCGTTTATTCCGGAAAACTGAAGACAGTTATTGATAATAAGTGCTTTGATTGCCATAACCCGGAATCCAGATCAGAGAAAGCCAGAAACAAACTGGACTGGACTAAGCTTTCCTCCCTATCGAAAGTTGACCAGATTGCAAAGCTGGATAAAATTGTAGAAGTGCTGGATAAAGAAGATATGCCTCCCCGTAAATATATAGAACGCAAACCTGAAGCCAAACTTACAGCAGACGAAGCAAAGGCGATCAGGGATTGGGCACAAAAAACTTCGGACACATTGTTAAAATAACAACCAATCTATTTCCATGATGCCTCCATATGAGATGTTAAATTCAACATCATGGAGAAGATATTTTTGATAGTAAAAAAGAAAATATAAACACATGAAACTACTTAAACGGATCTTGTTGATCGTATTTGTACTATTGGTATTCATTCAGTTTATCCCCAATCAAAAACCGCCGACCAGTGAGGATACAAAAAATGATATCACCATTAGTGACAATGTAAAAAACGATGTGGCTACTGTTATTAAAACGTCGTGTTACGATTGTCATTCAAACCAAACTCATTATCCATGGTATGCATATGTTGCACCGGTATCATGGTTAGTTGTAAGTGATGTGAAAGAGGGCAGAAGAAAGTTGAATTTCTCGGAATGGGGCTTGTACGACAAGCGTCATAAAATTAAGAAACTAAGTGATATCAAGGAAGAGGTGGACGACAACGAAATGCCCATGTCTATTTATACCATGATTCATAGAAATGCTAAGCTGAGCGAAAGCCAGAAGGATATGATTATAAAATGGTCTCAGGATTTGGGTAATAGTATCCTGGATAAAAAAGAATAATTGTTTCCTCGTCCGGATTTTACGTATTATGTATTAATTAGGAATGGTTATTTTTTGCAGATAAGGAGTTGTTTTTACCACTTTTATTTTCATCTGACGGAGGCAGTTGTTTTAAAGGTTCTGCAAAATAGAATTCATCCGGTTTTAGCATGATCCGTTTTGAGATTGTACCGGTAATCTTCTTTTCAGAGAGAACCGTTTTTTCTATTTCTCCGTTTTTGTTGTAATAGATTTCGTCTAAAAAGGCATGGTTGAGATTCATTCGGAATGCCTGGGAACCGCTTAGGATTACAGCATCACTGGTTTTAACCCAATTGGATTGCTTGCGTAAGTCAACAAATTTGTAACCTAAACTACTGATTCCGTCTACAATTTCCTTTAAATATGTAGGGTTAAGAAACGGATGAAAGAAAAACGAAGCATATCCGTCTCTTACATTATAGATGGCTTTAGCATTTGCAATCATATTGCGCACATAATATTCACTGCTGTCTTTTTTTTCAAGCAGCGGCACGTATCCTAAATCCTCCGGATATATTTTCTGTCCGTAAATGTCTTTGTTAATAACGTACGGAAAAAACTGCCCGTAATCGAAATCCTCGTTTACCATCCGGCGTTCAACAGCCGTACTGAAGTATCTGGAAACAATTTTGTAATCTGAGATTGATGCTGAATAATGAGGCGTCTCCCAAAGTAAAGGATAAATGCCATTTTTTATGCATTCATCAATCCCTGTCTCAATACGCTGGGCAATTTTTTTTGGGTCTTCGTTAGCTATCGGTTTTTCCGTGGATCCATCCCAAAATTCAAAATCTACCGCTGAAATACCTTTGTATTGATGCGTAACTCCGTGTAATACTATGGTTGCTCCTTTTTCTACACAATATTTTAATGCTTTTACCAGTTCCGGACGGTCGGACAAGCTAATACGGGTGCCTTCTACCGGATTTACATAAAATGGTACCACACCAATGAGAAAAGGGATGTGACGTTGCGAAAGGATATCGGCAATGGTTCTGAGTCTGTCTGGGTCCCGGACAGGAGTCACATCTTCAATTCGAACAATGGCGCTATGGCTTACGGGGTGATTTTCACCAATAATATCGTGCAATAAATCGGCAAATAAAAGATAACGGTCGGATGAGGCTGTATTTGCAAATGGCATATCTGCCACATAATAAAAGTTTTTGCTCTTAACAATGTAAGGAGTTTCGTTATGCTTTTCTGTTGATTGCGCATAGGCAATTACATTGACTTTGCGCCTGTTATTTATTTGGACAATGAAAAGATCCGCATCGTCTCTTGTAAAAAGTTTATTATTTGAAATAACTGAATTGTAAGTTTCTGACGAATCAATGCGGCAAACCGTAAAACCAAGCTTTTTGCTGATACTGCTTTGTCCTTTGGATAACATCAATCCGCCATTTATCCAAACAAACGTTTTTCCGGTACGCAAGGCATCAGATGTAAAGGCCGACGTTGGCTGATCCTCCAAACCATACCCCACATAAAAGATAATATCATAATTGTTAATCTGGCCGGGTTTATACTGATACATCCCCTCAATAGAGACCCTGGTTCTGAAATGTCCAAGTAGATTGTCTAATTCACGCGCTTCAGCAGTGGCAGGTAATGTTATATCGTTGATACCATCTGTTATAATGAGCACTTTTTTCTCTGAATTAACGTTTTCTTTTGGAGTCAGTCCGTTATTACCAGTGCTCTGTGCGTTGCTAACTAAAAATGACGATAAATAAACCAGAATAAGGAAAACTTTTCTGTAACCCATTGCCCAAATACTCTACAATTATGCTACAAAGTTAATTACTACGTCTGATTTTTTTATTATAGTTTGGTTAAGAAGAACTTAAAAAATGTTAAAATAAATTTATATCGGAACTCTTAAATCATAAACTTCTATTTAATGGTTAAGTCTGCAACGCGTTCAGCTACAGAGGCTGTAGTTCCTATTATTCTTCCGTCATTGACAAATTTTAAGTTTTTTACATCTTCCTTGTATAATTTTACATCACAGACAAGCCGGATGGTGTTTGAGCCACAGCCGGAGTCGTAGTTGAAAGTTCTTCCTGAGCCTGATTTTATGGTGGGTAATCCTTTTAATGTTATTAGTTCACTGAAAGTCAATAATAATACTTTGTCTTTGATCGTATAACTTACAATTTTAGGGCCTTCTTTGGATTCAGGATCCCATTTTCCGTCGAATGTCCAGGTAGAAGTTATGTCGTCCGGACGTAAACGGATTTGTGCATCGGTTAAATTATTTTTA
>DATBXH010000594.1:0-2391 GCA_036514375.1 Bacteroidales bacterium
AGGAAGCCGGTAAACGTGAAGACCATTTGAGTGGTGTACCATCAGGCTTTACCAAACTCGACAGGATTACTTCTGGTTGGCAGCGATCTGACCTGGTAATTATTGCCGCACGTCCTTCGATGGGTAAAACGGCTTTTGTGCTTTCCATGACCCGTAATATGGCTGCGGAACACAAACGTGGCGTTGCTATTTTCTCACTTGAAATGTCCTCCCTTCAGTTGGTGAACCGTTTAATCTGTGCAGAGACCGAGCTTTCGTCAGAACGTATCCGTAACGGAAGACTCGAAAATTACGAATGGGAGCAGCTCGACCGTAAAATTAAGAATCTTGTGGAAGCCCCAATCTATATAGATGATACACCTGCTATTTCTGTGTATGAACTTCGTGCCAAACTGCGCCGTTTGACTGCTCAATATAAGATTGACATTGTGATTATTGACTACCTCCAGCTCATGACATGCAACATCGATACCAAAGGCAGCCGCGAACAGGAGGTATCTCACATTTCAAGGAACTTAAAAGTAATAGCCAAAGAGCTCAATGTACCAATCCTTGCTCTTTCTCAGTTAAACCGTTCGGTTGAAGTACGTTCAGGTACCAAACGTCCGCAGTTGTCTGACTTACGTGAATCGGGTGCGATTGAGCAAGACGCCGACATTGTTTGTTTTATCCATCGACCTGAAAAATACGGATTCCTTGAGGATGAAGACGGCAACTCTTTACGGGGAATAGCTGAAATTATTATTGCAAAACATCGTAACGGGGCTCTCGATGATGTGCGGTTGAGGTTTAAGGATGAGTTTGCCAAGTTCGTTGACCTTGAGGAGATGGATTCTTTTGCCATGGATGCCCAGGCAGTTCAGTCAATTACTATTGGTTCAAAAATGAATGAAGACTTACCGTCTGCCAGCAAGGGTTCAAATCCGTTTGACCTGGGACGAAATACTGGATTCGACAGCGAAGCTCCATTCTAATATTATTCACGACCAAATCGCACAGCTAAAAAAACTATCAGAGAAACCCTTGAATCATACTGTTTCGTTGCACTGATGATGTAAGCCGCCTTAATTCCGAAATAAACAGGGTAGACGGGTGATATTTCTAATCTTGTCTGTAAGGGTATTCCAAGGAATGGAGTTGGGGATGGGCTAGCGATAAACGCTGAAGTTTTTCGTTCCGGATAGAATGCAACATCAAATCCAGTTGCCAGGGAGACATCGATAAATTTGGAACTGAAATTTTTTCCAAATTTTGGACTAATTTCATGATAATAGAAGCCATCCTTGTTCAAAATCCCTGTGTAATCAAGGAAAATACTCATCTTTTCAAAGCGTGTAAATCCTATATTAAACCCATATTGATTGTCTGAATTCGTAGCTATTCCAGATTCTACTGAAAATGATGATTCATCATCCTGGCCCGAAATTGTTGTTAAGGAACAAAAAATGAAAAACCCAATGATAGCTGTTGTTTTAGTTATTCGATTCATGATTCATGGTTGTTTGGTTTGTCAAAAATAGAATAATCCGGGAGAAAACTATCACTTCGGTGCTAAAAGTGATCAGGAATTCTTAACTTGGGCTAACACTCATACATTCATAAAAAATAACTATGAAAAACATTTACAAGATTTTGGCACTTTGGGTATGCTGGTTTACAGGAGTTTTTTATGGCCATTGCCAGACGCAGAAACCAACGGCCTTTAATATACCTGTTAAAGAATTTTCGCTGACCCAGGTAAAACTTCTCGATGGACCATTTAAGGATGCTATGGAGCGGGATATTGCCTGGTTAAAATCCATCAATACCGATCGTTTACTGGTTGCATTCCGCACTACAGCAGGATTAACTGCTACTGTAAAACCGTATGGTGGCTGGGAAAGTACGAATCCCGAATTTGACGGAATTCGTGGTCATTACCTGGGACATTACCTTTCAGCATGTGCGAAAGGATATGCAGCAACAGGTGATAAAGAGCTTAAAAACAGGATTGATTACCTGGTAGGCGAACTGGCCAAATGTCAGGACAAATATGGCAACGGGTATATCGGAGCTTTCCCGGAATCTATGTTCGACGATCTGAATCAGGGAAAGAAGGTACGTTGGGTACCATGGTATACCATGCATAAATTAATGGCAGGGTTGTATGATGTTTACATATACGGATCGAATATACAGGTATACCAGGTATTGATGAAACTGACCGACTGGGTGAAGAAAAAGACAGACGGACTGAGCCCCGAAGCCATGCAACAGGTGCTGAAGACCGAGCAGGGGGGAATGACCGAAGTTTTAGCAGACATTTATTCTGTTACGCAGCGACCCGAACACCTTGCCCTGGCACAGCGTTTTGATCATCATTATCTCCTGGATAACATGTCGCAGCAAAAA
>DATBXH010000595.1:0-2290 GCA_036514375.1 Bacteroidales bacterium
GGTATCGCGTTTTCATGGTTTGAATTCTGATCGATGTAAGACAATAAAGAATCGCTTAAATAAATCAACCTGGCATGCTTTCTCGATATAAAATTTTTAATGTCTTTATGTTCTGATAATCGGAATACCTCATCTCTGATATGAATCTTAATTTTACTGGCTTCAATCTGGGCAATATTAAGCCATTCTTTCAGAATATGCTCATCAACAATAATTCTGGAAGAGGTAATATTCATTTGGGTTATGATCAAATCATCTAATATTTTAAGAATAGATTGCATCTAATCAAATAACAGGTTTATACTGTCAACGAAGCAATGAAATAAATTGAAAACTCATTGACAATTCAAATTTCTAACCCATTTCCCTTTTGGCTAAACAATTCAAGTGCTTTTGATAAAGTTTTCTCATTTGGTATCATCCATCTCATCTAAAATCTTAACTCTGCATCCTATATCTTTATGGCGTATTTCTCGAAATGGACACAAATGATTTTCCGCTTTAAATGGACAATGGAAAATCAATCCGTATAATACAATTATATAATCCATGTGATCTATAGAGTTAAAACGCTAATATAAAATGCTTTGAACATAATTTATTACATGCTTATAAGAACTATTGCTTTATAAAAAACTATTTCAATTTTTTCTTAAAAAGAGCTTCATATAAATATTTTGGACAGAATATTATTTAAGAACCGCCCCGCAAAAACGGGAACGGTTCAAACACTAACAACTACATACTAACTAACTACTTGGCTATTTATTACTACAACTACTTACTCCAGCCATTATAAATCAATTTGACCCTTCTTTCCTGGATAAAAAATTAAAGGTCAATAACTTATTGTATCCATCAAATCAACAAAGAATTCTGGCACGTCATATTACTATCCAAAATTCCTTCGTTTGTTAAAAACATTAAATCAAATTATTCATAAGACATCTTAAAGAATAGGACTTAATCAATTCAGTAAAATCACTCTTCAATTATTAAAACATCCCAAGGCTCAATAGTCAATATTGACTTGCCTGCAATTTTTTTGTTTGAGATTAACTCAAGCCCACCTTGATATGGGTAAGTAAATTTTTGTGGTTCCGAAGAATAATTGTAATAATAGCGAATAACATTGCCAAAGTCATTAATTCCTGACTTAGTAATTATAGGCCAATGAAGATTTTGGTCAGGAGTGGTTATTCCGGCACGTTCAATAGTCTGCAGCAGTATTTTTTTCTGAATAGTATCAGAAACCATGCATCCTTCATATAATACACTACCTTTACCAAATTGGTTAAGAGTAATGGCCGGGTATTTTCCAAAATACTTATGGTCATAATATGCAATTGGTTTGGCAGTCTCACAAATCAAATATTCTCCCCATGTATTCACTTTGTTATTTACTGTACCAACTTGAAAAGGATCATCTTTTAAGCCCAACGTTTTAAAATTAGTGAATTCCTGATAGTAGAATCCACAAGCCTCACGAAGGGGTCCTGGTGCCATAGTAGGGCGAACCATTGAGTTTTCATCACAAAAACCGCTCTTAAACTGCAAGATCACATGACCGCCATTTTTTACATAATCACTGATCTTCTTTAGAAGTTGGTCGCTAGCAATATATAGGGCCGGAATAACAACCAAATTATACTTTTCAAATTCCGGATTGTCTGGAAAAATAAAATCGACGCCAACATTATTTTCATACAAAGTCTTATGAAATTGAGATACCAGTACATTTTTATAAACATTATTTATGTCCTGACCCCATGGGCTACCCTTTTGATCGAAAGGCATGAAATTTATTGCATCGTTGCTATCATGACTAAATAAGATCGCGACTTTATTTTCTTTTTTAAGGTTGACCAGTTTTTTACCTATTTGCTGTAATTCATGAGCCGTTTTTGAAACTTCGGCATAGACCCTGTTAGGTTGTAAATCATGCGAGAGTACTCCTTTCCAGTAGATTTCTTGTCCATAATGAAGAGAATGCCAATGCCAGTATTCGACCATATTTGCCCCTGAGCCCAAATTAGCGTATACATTTTGTCTCATTTGTCCGGGGTATGGTGGATGTTGCATGCGTGAATTCCATCCGATCGACTGTGCATCAGTTTCGGTTACCAAATAATTATTATGTTTTACGGACCGAAAGTAATCTCCTGCAAAAGCGATTTCGCTTCCATTTAAATTGTCTTGTTGGTCAAAATAAACATTGACTGCCATAACATCCATCAATTTAGAACTGGCTATCTGGTCAACCTCTTCTACTGAGGTCATGAAACATTGG
>DATBXH010000596.1:0-3450 GCA_036514375.1 Bacteroidales bacterium
CTCATCTAGTCCTTTATTTTCAAGGTTTATGCTTATCTTTTTTAACGACCGGATAAGATTATCATCATAAAAAAAGGAACAATTGGTTTGTTTTTCAATTGATTTTAATACCTTCTTCAAAGGAGCATTTTCAAACGACAATGAAATGTTTGTCGTTCGGAGGCCTTGCCCGATTGAGGGTTTGGCAATTATGATTCCTGTAAATAAAATTGTTAACAACATACCACAAAAAAGCTTCATGGCGATTTTCTTTAATCGTTTTAGTTTCATAAATTTGATGGGATAATTAAATTAATAAATAGTGTTAAAAGCTGTTTATTACCTGCGTTTCGCAGGCCTTGATAAAGCAGTAATGTTACCGCATTACTGCTTTGCTTTTTAGTTCATGCAATTGTTACATAGGCTTCAGTATTATCAGGTTAAATCATTTATTTTTATCTATTGTTACTTTTGTTCCCTGGATGGAATAGGTGGTATTGGTTGAGAATGTCAACAGTTGCAGGATTCCGGCAAGACTTTCATTTTTATATTTGCCGGTAATTTCAGTTTTTGTGGCGTTTTTAAAATTCAAAGCGATCGTTACACCATAACAATTTTCAATTCTTTTAATTACCTCGGGCAAAGGCGTGCGCTCAAAATTCAGTTCGTTCTCTGTCCACGACTTGCATTGGCTCACGTCAATGTGTTTTATTTTGCTTTCTCCTGTGGTTTTATTCAGTTCAATCTGGTCGCCGGGTCGGAGAATAAAGTCTTCGGATTCATCCGTGTTATCATGGTTAAAGAAAACTTCAACCCTCCCGGTTTCCACAGTAACACGAGCCAAATTTTCATTGTTGTATGAATAAACATTAAAAGAAGTGCCGAGTACTTTAACAGTAAATTTATCTGTACTTACAACAAAGGGATGCGTTTTATCAGGCTTAACCCTAAAGAAGGCTTCTCCATTTAATTTAATATTCCTCAATAAGCCTTCGAACCTTTCTGGTGACTCCAGCTTTGAACCAGCCTTAAGAACGACATGTGAGCCATCTGACAGCACAATATTGAGCCGCTCTCCCGGCTGGGCAATACTTGTAACAGAGGACGGCAGAGTGGCTTTGAGAGCAACTTCCTGTTTGTGCCCTCTCTTAAATGGTAATGTTTGTATGACAAGCGTTATGGAAATAAGGAGCAAAAGAACAGCCGCTACTTTTAATAGCAAACGATTCAAAATAATTTTGTTCTTTACAAGTGGTTTCCGGAGGCTTTGTTTATACCGGTTTCTAAACGTAGAAAGCAGATATTCTGCATTTTTATCAATATTATTATCAGATGGATTGTCCCCTTCAAGCTCCCAATTTGTACTGACTGCATTTTCCAGGAAATCGATATTTTCAGGAAGGGATAAAAGATTCAATAGCTTGTGAAATTCTTCCCTGGAACAGCTATTACTAACATATTTCTGAAATAACACTTCTAAATCCTTATGGTTTTCCACGTTTTATCTTTTTACCTAAAAACGGGGATAAAGCATAAGGATACTAGTTCGAAAACGTTATATATTTATTAAATAAAAATGAAATTAATCTTAAACACAAGGAGAGTCAACTCGACAAATAAAAAATAAAAAGTATCGCAAGTAAAATATCGGCAGATAACAGAAGATAGTCTTTAATCATGTGTGTGGCCTCTGCCATATGATTTCTTACGGTATTTTTAGACAATCCCAAACGCTCGGCTATTTCTGCATAAGTATAGTTCTCAACCTTACTCAATTGATAAATTAACCGTTTCTGAGCAGGTAGCCTTTCCACTGCCAATTGAAGGTAATGCTGGTACTCCGAATCGATGAGAGAATTTTCAGAGCTAAGTTGCTCTTTTTCGATATAATCCCAGATCTTTTCTTTTAATTTTTCATCGGATGCAGCTTTTCTGAAATGATCAATTATTTTGTTTTTAGTAACCTTAAAGAGAAATGATTGAAGAGCAGCTTGGTTTGTGAATTTGTAGTTTGTTTCCAACAGCGTTATAAATACATCCTGAACAATATCGTTAGCCAGGTCAGGGCATTTTATAAACTTTATACTAAAGGCAGTGAGTCGTTCCTTATAAAAACTATAGATTCGAAGAAAAGCTTTTTCGTCTCCATGGTTAAACGCAGAAAGTATATCTTTTTCAGTAAAGGCAGCCATTCTTAGCTATAGTTTTTACAGCAAATATATCTTGTCAACATTACCTTTATAAAAAATCAGGCTTAAGTTAAATTTAATTTATTACCGGATATCGGATAAATATCCGGAATAAGTGGAAACCATGGAAATACGTGCCAGGTGTGATGTTAGCAGGATGAAATGTTAACGAATTAAAAAGCCGGGCTATATTACCCGGCTCATTAACACACAAAAACAAACATCACGAATAAATAATCTATATTACAGGTAAGATTATTTAATCACCAACCCTATGAGTTAAGGCAAAAACACCTTCTTTGTAATTACTGCACCGTCAGCCTCAAGACGAATCAGAAATATTCCTTTTACACCGGCTGCAAGTAAGTTGGTACCTTCCTGCAGTTGACAGGTGGCTATTTTTCTGCCGGTCAGGTCCAGAATCTCTGCCGTAGCCTTATTTATTTTCGAATTGAGTTCAATCACCAAATTACTGCCATCGCTATATACTTTAAGAGCATCCGGATCGGTAAGATCAACGGTCCCCATTACGGTGCCTGTAACAGTAATGACATTTGCACCTTTTGCCGACATCACGGATGTGCCCGCCACAGCATAAGCATAGTACATACCTGGCGTTAATCCCTTTGCAGAAACAGGAATATCCGTACCGGCAGCAGTAACCGTTGCCTTAGCTCCTTTAAAGGCTGTTACGGCAGCATCCAGATCAGCTACAGAAGACTGAGCTATACCAGATAAGACAATATAAACTGACCCGTTAGCTTTGTTGCTCTGAATTTTAGCGCTTTGTCCCAAATTATTTATAATCTGTGTAAGTGCTGTTACTGTGGGTGGGCCATACAGCGTGGTGGCAGTTGCTGTACCGGAGTAGTTTGAATTGCCTCCGCCATTTGTAGCGTATATCCTGTAGTAATACAAAGTTCCTTCGGTAAGCCCGGTATTGGCATATTGGGTGCTATTAGCGTTTAATGTAGCCAGCGGAGTCCAGGTTGATCCATTGGTTGAAGTCTCAATTTTGAAATTATCCTCGTTTACGGAGTTGTCTGTCCATGTGAGATCGATCTCCGTGGCTGAAACAGCATTGGCAGTTAAATTACCCGGATCAGCCGGAGGATTAATGATGGGAGCGTAAACAATAATCGGGTTTGTACCTTTGGGTGACACGTTGCCTGTTCCATCCACTGCGTAAGCGTAGTAGGTACCAACTGTAAGCCCGGCCGTTGAAACAGGAATATTCGTATTAGCAACTGTAACATTCGCCGAAGCTCCTTTACCGGCAGTT
>DATBXH010000597.1:0-8567 GCA_036514375.1 Bacteroidales bacterium
GATTATTTCATTCAACAGATCTCTTAAATAAAAGATCTACATTTATTTATAATTTCCTGATCTCATTCAGAAGTCTAATCATCAAGTCTCTAATATCTTGCTTTGATGATTCTTCGATATTATAAAATTTTGACCTGAAACTTTCAAATGAAATATTCTCCTGCTTTTTGGACTGTGTATAAGCGGCATAGAACTCTATAAGTTGCTTTTGATTCTTGTTTTTAATCACACCGGTTTTTACCAGAAGTCTGATGAGACAAGCAACTTGTGAAACTGAAAGTTCCGTGACTACCTTGAAATTCTTTTCCTGTGTAATGGTCATGGCTGTTCCATTTCCCGACAACTGTTCTTTCTTTTCCAGGTAACAAATCTCTTCCAATAACCACTCGATCATAAAATCTTTTATGCTCTTTTGTTTTGGCAAATAAGCTATACTTGGTCTTACCGGAGTTTGGTTGTACATCTTTAAAAACCAGAAGAGCTTGTCTATTTTATCTACGTTTTGCTCTATCTGGTCAACCTCATGGTTTATTTCCGAAATCAGAAAATCTGCAAAGCCGAGCGAATTTAAATTGATATACACCAGGTTTTTCCTAAAGGAATGAACCTCTGCCACATGGTCAACGCTATTTATAAAATTCCCGATTTCCTTCAAAAGCTCTTTAAAATAATACACCAAATGAAATGATATTTTGGAATTCTCATTTGAAATTATTTTCTCTAGAGGCAGAAGAGCAACTTTGACCATTTCATGATTTGAATAATTTTTCGACTTTTTAATTGCCGATACTTCCAGGGTAAACTCCTTAATGGTAATTTGCTTTAACTTTTCAGAAATCTTATGGTTAAGATCGCAGTATTTTGAATAATGCTTCCAGATGAAATTCAGCAGATCATCAATAACTAGAAAAATGGCTTTCTGTGCACATTTCAAACTAACACCTTCTAGATAAATATTACTTTCATCTGAGTTAATATAATGCAAAAGTAAATCACTTAAAAAGATCAATCGGGAATGATGCTCTCTTACAAAATGTCGGATGGCCTTTTCTTCTTTTAACAGGACAACCCTATCAATAATATTTTCTTTTAAATTCAACGCTTCAACTTGGGCAACAACTAACCATTCCTCTAAGGCATCTCTAGAAAGAGGGGACTTGATGATTAGAGACATATTCATTTGATTAACCACCAAGTCGTCTAATGTTTTTAAAAAATATTGCATATCACTCTTAACGTTAGTATAGTAAAAAACGCCTGCTTCTTTTGCAAAAGATTAAATTGGCCTGAAACACCTTATATTAAGCATTTCACATAAACTTGAAATATCCTTGCATTATAGTAAATGCTTTTTACCAAATTATCTATCCTTTTATAAGCTTTCGAATGTTCAAATTAATGAATCACATTTTACTAATAGCTTTAAAACTTATTCATGCAAAGCAGGCAAGTTTTTATTTATTATACCGGCTCAATCTATTCTTATTATCAATACATTAAAGCTGTCGGAAAAATTAATTCCCGACAGCAAGCTACTACCACTACTACTAACTAAGACTAATAAACACCTTCACTTTTACCCATCGAAGAAATATCTTCACATTAAGACCTTGCCACAATTTTAAGATATAAGCAAATGTTTAAAATATTAGTAAATCAATATATTAATTATGATCATAATAGTATAAATTATAGCTATTTTCTAAATTTTTAATATCAATCAAAAAATTTAGTGAATTTTGGGAGTCTACCATTCGAGAGGCAGCATCTAAATTTTCCTTTTTTTGAGACCTTCTTCCGGCAATTATTTCAAGAGATTGCGAGCTGGAATGATAAACAGAAGCTGGGCGTTTCATACTGAGACCCAAGAAAGCCAACGGCTTTATAAGAAATAGTCCATAATCACTGCTTGCAACAGGAACAATACTATTTTAAACGTAGTTTATTAGGCATCATAGAGAATCGCGATCAGTAAATTACTTTCCAAAACTTTCGTAAACAGATTTCTATGTTCAAAATAGTACGATCATTTGTCACTGGACTCAGATTTGGCGTCAGATTCCCAAAAAACCAGTCCTTCCACATGAGGTCCAACATATATATTCGCAAAATCAGAGGCTGGCATGTATCCAGGTTTCTTCATCTGGTCAGAAATTACTTGTCCATTAATCGTCAAATTTTCAAAAACAATATTTCGAACACTTCTGGCACTGTCATATCCTTCGATTATGGACATCTTTGCATGGCTACCATTATAATTAATATTCTTAAAATAAATATTTTCTATTCCTCTGCCGGGAGCTTTGGCATATTTCTTATTGAACGCAACTCTTAGATTTATCAATTGTCCCAGTTCGAAATCCTCCACACGGATATTCTCAAAACGAATATTACGTGCCAGATTCTCATCCGATACATTAATGGCCATACAACCCTGGTAATTAATTTGCGGTTCATCATGATTTAAGATGTCGATGTTCGAAAATGTAATATTTTCTATTGTTTCAGATTTTCCCGGTTCAGGATTACCATGGGTTCCTATCAGAATAGGGTGAGCAACATCTGCCCATAACGAAGAATTGCGAACAATAACATTCTTGGTATCACCGTAAAAATTCCAACGGTGACAGTAAACAGCAATGCAGTCATCAGAGTTTCTCATGAAAACACCTTCTATTAGCACATTTTTATTACTAAATAAATCAATGCCGTCTCCCCATCCTTTGGAACTGAATGATCTGATATTCTTTATTTCTAGATCCTGGGATTGACCACTGGATACTGTATAATGGTCAGGATTTAAAAAAACCAGATCATCAATTTTAATGTGACTCGAGTAGTCAACTTCAATGCCATCAGTAGCTTTGTAAACAATACCTCGTCCACAGATATGGACATTATTGACATTTACGCAGCTTATTTTTGCTCTTAACACAGCACCTCCGCATAAATAAAGAGTTTTACCGCTTGGTATATTCAATACATTATCTTTAAAAGTATGAAAACCGGGGCCAAGATAAATCACGGAGGTATCTTTAGGACTTGGTGTGTAGGTTTCAGGCGGATTGGTAAAAATCTGCAGGTTATGAAAAATGTCTCCGTTAACTTCAACAGAAAGGTTACAAGGCCTGTTAAGCGTAAAAAAAAGTGAATTACCTCTTACCTTTGGTTTAAGGTTATACGACATTGGTCGGATACGTGCTGTTTGAATAGGTTTCTTATTAGCGGTGACAGAGATTTCCACTGTTCCTGTAAAATCAAAATAAACCATTGATGACTTGCTTACATGATGCATTTCAACCGTTGCTTCATATGCGCACATGTCCTGCCATTGTCCACCCGGAACCCGCACTTTCACTGTAAAATCATTATTTCGAGGGATACTGTCCAATATAGGAAAAGTAATAATCTTCTGGGCATCAATACATATTAGCGAAAATAACAAAACCTGTAATAAACAAATCCTTTTTTTCATAAAATCTAAAATAGTATTTTGTATTGTATCTTACTCTTAAATAATTTCTCAAATGGATGTATAACTTTGCTATTTGTGACTAGATTTAATAAAATCCTCCACGGTTTTGTTGAACTCAATTGGTCGTTCCATATTCATCATATGTCCGGCATCGTCAATTACCATGAATTTAGCTGTCGGAATGAGATCAAGTATTGGGGAATGTTCGGGAAAATGATTCCCCAAGCTCCTCCCTTCCAAAACCAATACCGGCACTGAAATAGTCATCTGTTTCAATTTGCTTATAATAGAGGCGCCTAATAATAATCTGGGCTCATAATGTAAAGGCTGCCATGCCTCCCATTCATAAACCATCTTCCAAAGTGGGTACCGAATCTTTTCCTGTTGGCTACCACCGGATTTCATTAATAAATTAAACCACTCACGTTTAAAAGCATCGATTCCTTTCGTTTCAAGTTCAAAGATTTCTGCTCTGCGTTTTTGTCTTTCTTCCTCTGTCCAGGGTTTATCCGGGCCATTGGCATTGCAGATGTTACCGCTAGCCAATGTGGCTGAAAGCACTTTCTCAGGATATAAAGCAAGAAAATCAAGAGCAATAAACCCACCCATGGAGAGTCCTACTAGATGTGTTTTTGAAATGTTAAGTTGTTTCATGAGTTCTTTCAAATCATCTGCATGCAAAAATTCCATTCCCTCTTTAGGCATAGTAGACAAACCATACCCACGGCAGTCGTAACGAATCACCCTGTAAAATTTGGCGAATTCACGAAATTGCTCGTCCCACATGGTATGATCGAGCGAATGCCCATGAATAAAAATAACCGGTTCGCCTTTTCCAAGTTCTTCATAATAGAGCCGGCCATCTTCTAATTTAATCCACCCCTTCTTAACATTGGAAGCGTTCGCCCGATCGATGACGTCGCGAACTAACAATGGCAGAACCGGACTTCCCAAAAATGGATTAAAGCCATATGACGCCCTGTTTACATGGGTTAGAAAGAAACCATATATATTATATTTTTTATCAATCCAAGGATATGCACCTGCCCAGCTGGGGCTGCTTATCAATGTTGGATTTCCGATCGAGTCCAGTTCTTCTCTCCATTCACCTAATCCATATATGCTTTTATGGGTAGCTCCTTGGGTCATCATTGGAAACTCAGGTTGTTTTACTATGGCATTCCCAATTTGATCTGCCTGCAGCTCTTTAATCGATTTTTCTGAAAGGATTCGTTTACCTTGAAAAACACCGTTATGTATAATCATATTCAAGAAGTTAACGTAATCCTGCAACCCGGCCCGTGCACCACCACCAATCATTGGGTTATGACCAGATGCAGAATCAACAGGAGTAAAATGAGTCCCCACCATATGAAGAGGTAGGGCTATCTTTTCCTGAAATAATGCCTCCCAGTCCTTACCTGTAGCTAACTCTGCCATCCGGCCTGCTACCTGCATGGCCAATCCTCCGTAATTAAATTTCGTTCCAGGCAACGTATCAGGAGGCAAAATGGCAATACTATCTACCGACTGTTTAAGGGTTTGATAATTATCAGGATGTTTCCCCTTGGGCTGATAGCCCATAAATCCGGATGTATGCGAAAGCAACTGCCGTAAAGTTGCCTGTCCCATAATATTGGTAAACTGCGGTAACCATTTTTTTACCGGGTCGTTCCAGGATAATTTGCCTTCATCTACGACTGCAGCAATAGTTGCCGCCCCAAGCCATTTACCTGCTGAAGCTATATAAGTGACCGTTTTTGGTGTATAATTACCGAAACATTTCTGATAAATGGTTTTGTCATCCTTAACAATAACAAAAGAGGCACCTTTATAATAACCACTATCTATCCATGTTTCGATACGGTTTTCAATATTTGAGAAATCATAACTGGGTGTTTGAGCCGCCAACTTTACAGTTTGAAGTAAAATGATAATTGGAAGATACTTTCTCATTTTTATAATGGCTTAGATTCTCTCGGGTTTCTTTCAAAATAACTAACTATATGGAACATTATGAGCATTTACAAAAACTTATATGAAAATATAATCTATGAACTATTCTTAAATTTAAGGGATCATAGTTATCACTTTATTACATAGAAGCTCTGAGACACAGGTTCTGCAGTTTTGATTTTCGGTTCGTTGGATCTCCCATATTGCCAGGCAATGACAGTTATCTTCATTGGGTACTTACTCCTTGGTGGAATTTTGTTAAAAACCATTTGGTTACCATTGACTATCTCTGCCGGACCTTCTTGGATGTAATAATAGACTGGCATACCGCTGTCTGTTTTTGCTTTCAATATAACAGAACTTGCACCCTCCTTAACGTTCTTCAATGGAGTAAACGAAATATGCTGCTCTGCACCTTCCTTATTGGGATATGGAATCCTGATGTTTATCTGCTGTACCGTACTTTTAAAATTTTCGCCACCATTACTTGCTGCAACCAACCAAAGATCATTGGTGCGTTTTTGATTATTTAGACCCATTCTGTAAAACCGAAGGGTAAATGTAGTATCGTTTATTTTTTTTATTGGCCCACAAATCCTTGTTATGGAAATAGGAATGTGCCTATGATCGCCTATTATTTTGCTGCGCATTGTATCAGTATTGGCTGCGGACAGATAAAAAGTTATCCCGTCTGTTTCCGGGATAAATTGAGCTTCCTCCCTTGCATGTAATTTCGAATTGAAATCCAGCAATTTACCCCTTTGCACAAAGCCAATATACTGTTCTTTCTTACCTCGTTGCCGGGCATAAATTTTCTCAGTTTCCATTGCTATTTGATTATCAAAATACCAAAAAGCATTTTCGCGATTACCTTTGTAATCATTATAAGGTGCTGCAGGTGCCTCAGGCAAGGAGTCCTTGCGCCAGCGATCAGCTAACCATCCCTTTTCCGGGTCAATCGGAATGAGCAAAATGGGTGCATTCATGGGAACAGATTTGGGAAGTCGGTATTTTACAGCTTTTTCAATAAACAATCCAAGGTAATGAACCAGTTGTTCCGAATAATCAAAATGACCTCTACCTGCATCGCACAGAAAAGAAATACAGCTCTTTGGATGAGTTTTTTTGTAATTCAGAGCGGGTTGAACACGAGCCTCCCACCACTCATATTCCCCCTCAACCATTAACCCAGGGATGCCATTGATGGAAAGATTGGTCCAGTCAATATTTGGACGTCCGAAACCTGTCAGATTGGTGGATGGAGCATCACCATGAATAGATAGAATGGCTAATGTTCTGTCACGATTATAAGCAGCAAAATTCCAGGGAAAGGTAGCCATAGCCGAGTGCCCAATGGGAATTACAGGAGCGTACTTAAGCTCAAAATATCCTGAAATAGTAGCCAGAGAATCTAATATGGCATTAAAGATATCCTCTGATTTATCTTTTGGGTCCCAACGCTGATCAATGCCTGGGGTAATCCATATTTCTGCGATACCTAAGGTTGCCATTTTTTCCCGGAAAGAAGAGTCTTCCAGTATACCCTCCTCCAGCATATTATGCTGTCCCAATATTACACCTTTAACTTGTTTACAGTTGGAAGGAATCCATAAAAAAGCGTGGGGGTGATCGTTCGTTTCACCGGAGATGAAACATTTTACCTCCGTGGACCATTGCCATTCAGCTGCTAAGCCCCTGTCAGGCAATAAATAAATCAATGAAGTGACTAATATAGTTATAATGAAAATTCGGCTCATGTTGCTTTACTTTTTATCAATCTTTATTTCTAGCTTCCCATCTTCATAGTCAGGGTTTATTTTTTCACCGTTCAGGATGATAATTGACGGTCTCACTGGCGGTTGTAAAAGAGCATGAATGACAGGTTGTCCCTGAATCACAACCTTCAGTTGGTTATTTTCTTTCGAAGCTATCATGTACACTTTGGATAGAGAACTGAAAACAGTTTCGTTATTACGACGTAAATAGCTGCCATAAGCCGTGAAATATTCAATAATATCCTGAGTTGTAAAGACCTTTTTTGATTCAGGATATGAAAAACCAAAAAGATAGGCATCGGTATCCCAGCCATTAAATGTGTTGCAACTGTTAAGGTGCATAATATGCCCGTCAGCCAATAGATTTAGATATAATTCAGTCACCTTCCCGTGCCACGTGATGCGGACCCCTCTCATCGTTTCATTATGGAGGCGTTCAATAAACGGAAGATCAGTATCATTGACCGAATCTTTCAGGATAATGGCTGTGATGAATTTAGTCTGTCTCACTTCTTCAGGATATTCAAAAGAATAATAGATTTCTGTTGCGTTATTCTCATCTCTTGCTTTGGGGGCTTTGATTTCTTTCACTTTCATCTTTTCAGGGAAATCCTGATCAAAACCCGTCTGTACAAGTGTTTCGGGGAATAATGGACGAACAAGCACTGCCGATTTATTTTTTATTATACTAATATCACTGCCAACTTTTTTCGATTCACCACCTGGATGCAGTAACCACTCGAATATACCGGTTTCGTATGCTTTTACATCGTCAATAACAAAGATTACTTTGTCAAGCCAAATAAAATGACGAAAGTTGCGGGCAAAATTGGCAGAAGTTGGTCCTGTTGCATTTGCTTGAATATATTTAATACCGCCACAATCCAAAAGTTCACTCAATTGACCCCTCAATGGAGAACCATTATACTCCTGTTCTTTAGGCTGAGCCTTCCCATTGAACAGTACTACATTATGCGCCTCGCTTTGGCAGAAATATTGTGAATATTCTTTTGAACCATACCAACTATTACCGGCATCTTTGATGATATCCTCTCCTTTATGAAACAAAATGAAAGAACTGGCATCGGCATGTGAGTGGTTCCAGGTGTAACCACACTTTATGCCAAGCATTGTGGCATCTTTCTCCCATGAATTCCGCATGGTTGCCCAATCCATATCTTTGAAAAGAACAGATTTTGGTAAATTCGGGAGTTTCGGGGCTTTATCCATATTGGGTTGGTAAACAATGCCAATGGGTGTATTAGGATAAAGTCCTTCACCGTGTTGCGAGTTCGTAACCAAATCTAAATACCATAGGTCATTGGGATCCTTATAACCTAAGGCATATAATAGTTTAACCG
>DATBXH010000598.1:0-6085 GCA_036514375.1 Bacteroidales bacterium
ATGCTGCCATATCTATGCGTGTACTTTGGGTTGCCAATGCACTGAATATAATATTGGATCCAATTCTTATTTATGGTTGGGGACCAATTCCCGCTTTCGGGGTTCAGGGAGCAGCAATTGCCACCACAACAGGACGCGGAATAGGAGTATTATTTCAGTTTTATCTGCTTTTTAGCAAAAAACACAGGATCAAATTCTCGTTGAAAGATTTTATACCAGTCCCAAAGGTAATGATACAATTGGTTCGATTATCGCTGGGAGGAATGGCACAGAATATCATTGTCACTTCCAGTTGGATTGGGCTCGTTCGTATCATTTCCACCTTTGGAAGTAATATGGTAGCTGGTTATACAATTGCTTTACGTATACTGATATTTACGTTACTTCCGGCATGGGGACTCAGTAATGCAGCATCAACGCTTGTGGGTCAAAACCTTGGTGCCGGTAAACCTGAAAGGGCTGCTCGCTCTGCATGGATTACCGCCCGGGTAAATATGTTTTTGCTTGGAATCACAGGTATTTTCATGATCATAAGTCCGCGCTTTTATATAAGTCTGTTTATACAGGATCCGGCGGTTGTTGCTCTTGGAGCTGATGCACTGCGTATCATAAGCTACGGTTATGTTTCGTATGCCTTAGGCATGGTTATGGTACAATCTATCAATGGAGCTGGTGATACCTACGTGCCTATGGTTATCAATATTGTTTGTTTCTGGTTTATTGAATTGCCTCTGGCTTATTTATTAGCAATAGTTTTTCGCTATAATGAACAGGGTGTTTATTATTCGATTGTTGTGGCGGAATCAGCTACAGCATTACTCGGAGTTATTTGGTTCAAGATGGGCAGATGGAAATTGCAAAAAGTATAGACAAGTATAATTTATATTGTCTGTTATCAGGTATTTAGTTAGAAAATAATGCGGAGCTCAGCTTACTTTTTAACCTAAATGCCTGATATCTGCTTCCGGAAGGTTTGTTTTGTTAAAATATTGTTGATATTATTCCGTTTACCTTTTCGAACGTTTGCAAATAATCATATAGTTTAGTTCTTTGTTAGTCATGGTTTGTATGAGAAGGTTATGGATTTTAGTTAGTTTGATTTTGCTTTTAGTACCAGCGACTTACGGCCAGATGGGGCGTCGCATCTCTGCGGACTCATATATCGACTCTTATAAGAATATTGCCATCTCAGAGATGAAACGAAGCGGGATTCCTGCTAGTATTACTTTGGCACAAGGAATGCTTGAATCAGATAATGGAAATAGTAGCCTGGTTAAGGAAGGGAATAATCACTTTGGTATTAAATGCCATGACTGGTCCGGTCCGGGTATTTTCAGAGATGATGATGCACGAAACGAATGTTTTCGTAAGTATAAATCGGCAGCAGAATCATTCCGGGACCATACCGATTTTCTACTTTCAAGGCAGCGATATAATTTTCTTTTCGAATACAAATCAACGGATTACAAGAGTTGGGCAAAAGGATTAAAAAAAGCTGGTTATGCCACAAATCCTTCATATCCCGAAAAGTTGATTAAATTAATCGAGGATAATAAGCTGGATCTTTACGATCAGGATGTTGCAATTGCCGACAAGGAAAGGAGCAGCCGATCTTCGCGAAGGAGAGTCGGCCCTTCAATGGAGCCAGATTTTACTATAAATCTTGACAGACATCCGGTTTATAAGAGAAATGACGTGGAATACGTGGTGGTTAAAAATGGTGATACATTCAATAAACTTTCGCAGGAGCTTGAAATGTTTAACTGGGAGTTACTTAAATATAATGAATTGAACAAGGATTCAGTCCTTCATGAGGGGGAAATATTGTATCTTCAGCCCAAACGCCGAAAGGCAGAGAGAGGAAAAGAGATACATACCGTTATGCCGGGCGAAACTATTTATTCAATCTCTCAGTTGTATGGAGTTAAATCGAAGCAGATTCGCCGGTTAAACCGGTTAGATCCGAATGCTGTCGTAAACCCAGGAGATGTACTGAATCTACGGTCGAAAAAGAAAAAATAAATGAATTTTAGTTCTGTATTGGGCGCCTGTGTAATCTTTTTCTTACCAACCAGATGCTTGTAACGAAGATCAGTAGAGATGAAAAGATTGAAATAGTAAAAAGCAGATTCCCGGGCTTTTTTAAATGACTATTATCTCCAACGAGTACGTAACCAGCCCAGTAATAAGGATGTGAATGAATAATATCCGTATTGTTAATGTATTCCAATTTGGCATTTCGCATCGCATCGTCCTTGTTATAATTCTTCGACAGATTATGATAAAAGTTTTTCATAAGCGAAAAACTGGAATTGTCGTTTACCGACCATAATGTCATTGCTATACTGGGTATACCTGCAAAAGCAAAACCCCTGGTAAGACTCATCATACCTTCGCCTTTTCGCAGTTTCCCGATACCTGTGTTGCAGGCACTGAGTACCACTAAATCAGCATCGAGTTGTAAGCGTTGAATCTCGTAAGTGTAAAGTAAGTCGTCATCAGCGTTTCTGCTGGAATTTGGGGTAAAAACCAGTCTCGAGTACATCGGATCTTCATCCTCAATCAATGCATGCATTGCAAGATGTAAGATACCATAATGTGTTGCTCTTTTTTTAAAATTCTCTTCACTCGCGGTATTTGACGAGAAAATCTCACCCGGAAAATATTTGGAGATAGTCTTTACTTCGTTCATTGTTTCCTCCAGTAAACCCAGTGAGTTTCTTTGGCTGGCTTTGGCTGTCAGAAGATTCTGCCTGGGCCCCGGATAAGATGGTGCAAACGCCATCATCTTGTGGTTGGATTTATCGCTGGTTCTGATATTGATGAGGTTAGAAGCATATAGATACC
Organism: Bacteroidales bacterium; assembly: GCA_036514375.1. Taxonomy (GTDB): domain Bacteria; phylum Bacteroidota; class Bacteroidia; order Bacteroidales; family JAAUTT01; genus JAAUTT01. Next base: position 2,848 of record DATBXH010000598.1, read on the forward strand.
GTATAGGATGTTGTTTGATAAGATATGGCAATTCTTTAAAATTATAGGATTTTGATATAGTTTCGTGCGTAAGCAGCGTTTCGAACGGGAGGTACGTCAATTTTTCAAACGGAATAATAATCAGATTTTTATTTTTGATATCATTTTCATAGGTTTTCACCAGCATGTTGTATAATTCGCTGGCGGAACGCCGGTAGCTCATATAATCAGTAGAATCGGAAATATAAACTTTCTGATTTCTCACAAAAGAGAGAACCTCAGATATTTTCATATCAAAAGTTGCCGGTAATGGCTGTATTTGATATTTTATGGATTGCCTGGAGAGGCAGAAAGAATAAAGAGCGGAATCAGAATAGAAATACTCCAGGATTATTTCGTTGTCATTCATATTATTCCGGACATGACGAATAAATTCATTATCGTTTGTCCGGTATTTGTATTGGTACCATGCCGGTTTGGTGACTTTAAGCTGATTAATCAGGTTTGCTAACTGAAATGTTAAGTCTGTTGTTTTTGAAGTCCAGAATTTTATTTTAGCGGTATCGGGCTTTAATACGGATTGCTCTTTTAGAATTAGTTCCTGATAAAATGATAAATCCTTTTTAAGCTTACTTTCGAGGATTAATGATGTATCAGTAAATATTGAATTTTTGGATATTTCTTTTTCCCTGATTGTACTTTGCAAGCCGGAAGCATGAGCTTTATCGGCAATGATGAATGCCTGCTCCAGGAAACTTTGCTTTTGTGTTATCTTATAAAGTTTTAATGCGCAATTTATTGCGTCAATATAGGTTTTTTGTTCATTTTCGTATAAAAAAAGCCTGCTTTCTTCATTTAAATAGCCTAAACGTATCTTATCGATCATATCCAAGGCTAAACGATATGTTTTCCAACCCAATTCAAGATACTTATATGTGCAATCTCTTTGCTTTGTTCTGTTTGAAAGTACATTTAAAATCTTTGCTTTGAGTTCCAATTGTTCAACCATTGACTGAGAGGAGAGGGGTTGATCAGGTTCCGGATTGGAAAATACATTTGGATTATTAAATGTCCTGGTATTGGCAATGATGGCCTTATGGATATAATATAGTGCCGAATCATACGAATTTACTTCAACGAAATGATTTGACAGATTATAATAAATGGAAGAAGTGCTTGGGTTTCGTGGACCAAAAAGTTTCAAGTACAGCGGAATAGCTTTTTGAAAGGCATTAAAGCTTTTGACGTAGTTTTTACGTATCGCCTGGAATTCTCCATAATTGTTATAATAATATGCTACATCCGGCCCTTCAGCAATGATTTTTTGGGCACAGTTAATAGTATATCGATAGTATTGCTCAGCCTTATCGTAGTTTTTAATATCCGTATAATATATACTTAAAGCCTGGTAAACTTTGGGTAATAAGTTAGGGTTGTATTTTTTGCTGAAGTACAAAGCCTTGGTTAATGCCTGGAATTGGTCTTTCGGCACTTTTAAAAAACGACACGTAGCTCCTATATTCAGGTATACATTTGTGATGGCGGTATGGGTAATCTGCGGGTTTTCCAAAAGCATTTCCAGCCCTTTATTGAAAAACTGCAAAGCGCTTTCAAAATCATTTTTTTCTTTAAAGATTAATCCAATGTTTATGTATGTTCCGGCTAATCCTGCAGCAGATGATAAATGTCCCTGCTTCATAATCGACTCGGACTGCTTATAATATACTAATGCCTCATCATAATTTCCAATCATAAAAGCCATTACTCCAATGTTATTGGCTTGGTCCGAAACAAAAAGTGAGTATTTACCAAATGCTTTTATGCCCCAATCAACAGACTTTTGCAACGAAGTAATCGCCGCACGATAATCTCCCTTATAATATTCAATCAATCCTTTAGCCCTGATTGTTCTTGCCATCGTACTATCAGCAGCTGATCTATGCTCTGATTCCAGTAAACAACTATTAAATAAGTGGTAAGCTCTGTCGAAATTATTCTGAAGAAAATACTGCCGCCCCATCTTATAAAGGACATCGGCCCAGAGTGTGCCCATTACTTTATATCTTGTAATAACACTATTTGCTTCGGCAAAATACTGAAGTGCCTCGATATTCCTGTTCTTCTGTTCTTCAGCACATCCTAAATAGTACAAACATGTTGCTGTTTTGCCTTGGTTTCCTGAAGATTTATAGAGATTGTAAGCTTTGGAGAGATAAAGCTGTGAGCTATCCGTTTTACCTGCTTCTTTATATTTTATTCCTAGTTTTTCAAAAAGCTCTGCTGCAAACAAAGCATCTGAACTCTTTTCCGGCCTCTCGCTTTTAAACGAAAAGAAAAGTCCAACAGCAAAAATTACCAGGATACATTCACTTCGGACGAGTTTCATCTTCAAAAATTTGGATGCAAATATATGAAAATGAATTTTTTGTTGGATTTAATTTTTTTTTGTGAAAAGAATCACAAAAACAGCGCCTCCTAACGCAAGTATGGCACCGATAATACTGATCATGGAGAAATGTTCCGCAGAAATCCAGGAAACTTGCATCTGGCCGAAAATGTACATTAAAATAAAGGTCAAAACCGGGTTCATGGTGATAATAACACTTACCTTACTTGTGTCGAGATAGCGAAATGCCATGGCTATAGCCCCATAGGCAATCAGTGTGTTTAAGCCCAGAAAAAGTATAAGAGCCCATGTCCACAGATCAAGATGCAAAAATTCTCCATATTTTGGCAGAGGTGCAAAAAGAAGTGTACTCAGTCCGTAAATGAATACATTTAATTGGTTGGTTGATGAATGATGGGAAAGTTCTTTTTGGTAAATGGCATAAATTGCCCACGAAACAGAAGCCCCAACTACCCATAAAATTCCCAGAGAATAGTCTTTTTGATTTGTCATTGCCAGTAACTGCTCACGATAAAAAAGTCCAAGGCCAATCAGTACAATCATAAAACCAATGATGTGCTTCCAGTTTATTTTCTCATGGAAAATATAAATACCAGCCATGGCAAAAAGAACCGGCCCCAACTGAATAAAAACCTGGGCATTCCCCGGGCTTGTAAATTCAAGTCCTTTCATATAGCCATAATAATTAAATCCCAAACATATAGTGGCCACAATGAGTTTCCTGGGAGGTTTCAGGAAAACGTTTAAGAATTTTGGCTGTTTCCATAGCAGGTAAACAAACAATATCAGGAAAGCTATAGAGAACCTGATCCATACAATAGAGGCAGAAGTTAAATTTCTCAAGGCTACCTT
>DATBXH010000599.1:0-2167 GCA_036514375.1 Bacteroidales bacterium
GCATCATTATGACCTGATAGGAAAGACACTGGAAGAAATTTTCTCTCCTGAAATTGCCTTGGAGGCTCGGCAGGTGATAACCCAAACCTTACAAAAAGGAGCTGTTATTGAGGAAAGGAAAATCACGTTACCTTCCGGCAAATACTGGCTCAAGACAATAAGCCATGCCATCAGGAACAGTTCGGATGAAGTAATTGGGGTCCAGTTTATATCCCAGGATGTGACGGAAAAGAAAGAACTGGACCATAAAATATTGAATACCATTATCAATACCGAAGAGAAAGAGCGGATGAACTTTGCCCAGGAACTGCATGACGGGCTGGGTCCGCTAATCTCTGCCATAAAGATGTACGTACAATGGTTATCAAGGCCTGATGCGAAAGTCTCTCAAAGTGAAATCCTCACTGATATCGAACAACTTATTGGCAATGCCAGTCAAACCATCAAAGAAATTTCCTTTAAGTTGAGCCCGCATGTGCTTGATAATTTCGGATTAATAGAAGCCATCAATACGTATGCGGAAAAAATAAAACTTTCCAAAGGAATTGATATAAACATCACCAGCAATTTCCCGGACCGTTTGGATAAAACCATAGAAACGATATTATACAGGATCTTATGCGAATGTTGTAATAACACATTAAAACATGCCAATGCTACCAAAATATCGCTTAAATTTCTTAAATTAGATAATAACCTAAAAATCACTTATCATGATAATGGTATAGGTTTTATGGTCGAGAACGTATTAAACATGAAAACAGGCAATGGATTATTTAATATGCAAAGCAGGCTGCAAACGATCAGTGGATCGATAGATATTAATAGCAAACCCGGAGCCGGAACAAAAATCACCATTACGGTAAAATTATAAATAACGCCTTTCAATAATTACACAATGTTTTAAACCTAAAGAGTATGATAAAAATTTTACTTGCCGATGACCATAAAATATTCCGGGAAAGTTTAAGAAAACTGCTTGCCGCCGAAGGAATTGCCGAAGTCATAGCAGAAGCCGGCGATGGAAAGCAATTGCTGGATATCCTTGAAAAACATAATCCGGATCTTGTACTTATGGATATATCGATGCCTGTAATGGACGGGATAGAATCTACAAAAAAGGCCCTGGAAAAATATCCCGATCTGAAAATTCTGACATTATCTTCTTTTGGCGACGAGAAATACTATTATAAAATGGTAGAAGCAGGAGTAAAAGGTTTTGTTCTTAAAAATTCAGGCATATCCGAGCTCGAACAGGCTATAAAAGAGGTTGCTTCCGGAGGAAGCTGGTTCTCAAACGAACTCTTGCAGAAAGTAATTATCAGTATCAGCAAATCACCATCAAAAGAAAATGAAATTTCTGACCGCGAATCGGAAGTTCTTAAATTCATATGCGACGGATTAACTAATGATCAGATTGCTGAAAAAATTCACCTAAGCCCTGATACGGTAAAATGGCACAGAAACAACCTCCTTACCAAAACAGGATGTAATAATACGGCTGCCTTAGTACTTTATTCCATAAAAAATAAGCTGATTGAAATCTAAGCTAACCACAGGCTGATAAACTTCATTGAATCAATCAGTACGAACATAATTTTTCCTAATCCTACCTGAAAAGATAATTACAAACTACCCAAAAGGATGGTCCATTACCATCCTTTTTTTATTTCATTTCTGTCGTTTTTACTGGTGTTTTACGGCTCCAACTTCCCCAACTTTGTTATCGGTTAAGATTGCACAAAACAAATAACGCAGAAGAATAAAAGCTCAAGATAAGGTATGGATATCAAACTAATATTGGCTGACGATAATATTCCCTTCAGGAGTGCTCTGAAAAAATTCCTGCAGCATCAGTTGGAATGTGAAATTATTGCAGAAGCATCTAATGGTAACGAATTAATAAATCTACCTTGTCTTTTTAAGGCTGATATTGTGATCCTGGACCTGATGATGCCTGAGATGGATGGAATTAATGCTGCAAGGGAAATTAACAGGAAGTTTCCTCAAATAAAAACACTTGCTGTTACCATGCATTATGAAAAAGCCTATTTAACTGACCTGATCGGTAACGGATTCAAGGGATGTGTTTTTAAGAACTGCATCTACGACAAAATTTTCGAAGCTATTGTAACCGTAAAAAACAACGGTCTCTATTTCCCCAGGG
>DATBXH010000600.1:0-4069 GCA_036514375.1 Bacteroidales bacterium
TGAAATTTAATAAATATATAGTTAGCTTATTCGTTGCCGGCATTTTTTTTAGCGCGTGCAATAAGGATTTTCTTGATAAGAAACCGGACTCTCAACTATCTAGTAGTACTTACTGGACTACAGCCGATAATGCCGAAAAAGCCGTAAACGCAACTTATCGGTATCTACGCGGCGATGACTGGTGGAAACCTTTTCTTAGTTGTGCTACGGATGACAGCTACGCATGGTCAAATTGGCCCTGCGATATCATGTTTGCTGGTAACGGAAGCGCTACGCCTACACTTGGAACATTTGATCATTTTTGGAATTATTATTATCAGGAAATTTCCGGCTCTAATAATATTATTCAAAATATTGGCTCAGTTCCTGATTTATCTGATTCTTTACGCAGAAGATATACTGCAGAGGCCCGTTTTATGCGAGCCTATTCATATCAACAATTAGTAGGTTTATATGGAGATGTTGTTTGGAGAAATACCTTTCCCCAAGGTTCAGGTGATTATTATTTGCCCAGAACATCAGGAAGTGTTGTTCTGGATTCGGTTGTGAATGATATTACAAAATTTGCCAGTGATTTGCCTGTTTCTTATCCTTCCACTGACTTTGGGCGAGCTACCAGAGGTGCAGCCTTAGCATTGAAGGCCAGGATATTATTATATCAGGGGAAATGGGCAGAAGCTGCACAGGCTGCCAAAACTGTAATGGATTGGGGAGTTTACATCATTGATCCCAATTACGGAAGTTTATTTGATGGCACTAATGAGCAGAGTAAGGAAATCATTATTTCAGCTCAGTGGACACCCAATGACCAGAGTGCTATGGCAACCTGGGTAGGTGGCAATTTTGTTGGCGGATGGTCTGAAATAACACCAACACAGGCACTAGTGGATGCTTTTGAATGCACAGATGGTAAAACAATTGATCAATCCGCTTTGTATGATCCGGCACATCCATTTGACAATCGGGATCCAAGATTGAAAATGATTGTTGTTGTCCCGGGCGTTGTAGTTAACGGTACTACTGTTGATGTAACTAAACCGAATTCTCCGGATGGCTTGGGTAAAAATAATGCTTCATTTACTGGTTACTATTATAAAAAATATGTTCCGGCAGTTATTAATGGGTGGTGGGGTGGAAATTCAGACAATGATATCCCGGTGCTTCGCTATCCTGAAGTTCTGTTGACCTATGCCGAGGCTAAAATTGAAGCCAATGATATAGATCAGTCAGTGTATGATGCAATAAATGCAGTAAGGAGTCGACCACAAGTTAATCAGCCGGCCATAACAACCGGAAAAACGCAAGCAGAGCTGCGTACTATTGTACGCAGGGAACGCAGGGTTGAATTTGCCTTGGAGGAACAACGTTTATTTGATATACGTCGTTGGAAGATCGCGGAAACTGTGATGAATGGTCAGGTCTACGGAATATTGAACTACTTTGATAACACCCGTAGCGACTATGGTTCCAATATAAAAGTTGAAACGAGAGTTTTCAAAGCTAACAGGGATTATTTATGGCCAATTCCGCAAAGTGAGATGGATGCTAATAAATTTATGACGCAAAATCCTAATTGGTAGTAAGAAAAAATTAATGCATTTGTTCAAAATGGTTAGCTGTAGTTAGTAGTAGTTGCGGTCGGAAGGGGCCACTGTTTTTGGTGGTCCCTTCTTTATCGTAAGATAGGATGGATTCTGGATAACGATGATGTATATTATGTTTTCCAAAGCTGAAAACCATGGAAAGTTTTAGCTAACTTAGAACTCTTTAAATATTTGAAAATTGAGTCTACTCCGAAAAGTCTTTGACCCCCTAATCCCCCAAATGAGGGACTAAAAATTCAATGATTTTCAGCTGGTTCCCTGGAGAGGCTAGGGGTAAAACAGATGAAAATCATTGAATTTTTGACTTTTCGGAGTAGACTCAAAATCCATAACGATAAATGGATCAATTGAAATACTTACTGTAATAAAATTATTGTGAAATGAAGACGATGATTGTTGCAATCGCTGTAATGTTTTCTTTTTGTTTTTTTACAAAGCCGACAGATTCGCCAAAACCGGTATACCCTATTCCTACTCCCACCCAATTATCATGGCAGGAAATGGAAATGGTTGCCTTTGTTCATTTTTCCATGAATACATTTACCGGTCTTGAATGGGGCAATGGCAATGAACCGGAATCTCTTTTTAATCCTTCGGAGCCCAATCCCAATCAGTGGGCTATTGCTCTTAAAAACGCTGGTTTCAAAGAATTGATTTTTACTTGCAAGCACCATGATGGATTTTGCCTTTGGCCCTCTCAATACACCGAACACTCTATTAAGAACAGTCCTTATAAAAACGGTAAAGGAGATATGGTCAGAGAGGTTTCGGACGCTTGCAAAAAGAATGGTCTGAAGTTTGGTATTTACCTGTCACCGTGGGATCGTAACCGCGCAGATTATGCTAAGCCTGGTTACATAACCTATTACCGTGACCAATTGAAAGAGTTGATAACCAATTACGGACCCATTTCTGAATTATGGTTTGACGGAGCCAATGGAGGAACCGGCTATTATGGTGGTGCCAATGAAAAACGCACCATAACTACTTCCTATTATGATTGGCCCAATACCATTAAACTTGCCCGAAGCTTACAGAAGCAACCTTTTGTAGTTTTCAGCGATAACGGACCCGACGTTCGTTGGGTAGGCAATGAGGAAGGCTGGGCCGGAGAAACAAACTGGTATATGATTGATCCTGACAGTGCTCTAATCCGCAGGCCTGGTTTTGAAAAAATCGTTGGTTCGGGTATGGAAAACGGATCAAATTGGATACCTTCTGAAGTTGACGTATCCATTCGTCCCGGTTGGTTTTATCATGCCGAAGAAGATACGAAGGTGAAAACACCGGAACAACTTTTTGACATCTATCTAAATTCCGTTGGTCGGGGTGCCGTTCTTCTGTTAAATGTACCTCCGGATCGTCGGGGCTTATTTAATGAGAATGATTTAAAATCACTGCTAGGATTCAGGCATTTGCTTGATGCTGAGTTTAAGACAAATCTTGCTGCCGGGGCAGAAGTTTCAGTTAGCTCGTACCGTGGTAATTCAGATGATTTTAACGGAAAGAAGCTTCTCGATGGAAATCCTGAAACATATTGGGCAACCGATGATAATATTACTTCAGGCAGTATTGAGTTCAATTTTACGGAACCTAAAACAGTGAAATATATTGTATTGCATGAGTACCTCAAGCTTGGGCAACGTGTTAAAGCATTTAACATTGAGGTGAAGAAAGATAACAACTGGGTAAAAGTGGCAGAAGGTACGACCATGGGTTATAAGCGTGTTGTTAAGATTGATGCGGTAAAAACCGGAGAAGTTCGTGTAAATATAACTGCAGCAAGAGCTTGTCCCACTATCTCGGGCATTGAGATTTTTTAAACTTACGGTCGGTATTTTAACCATAAAAGCTAATTACTTGTAAGTATCCGTTTATTTAAAGACCTGCTAACTATGAAAAGGATTACTCTTCTTTTTTTATCAATACTTCTAGGTGCTAATTTCGCTCATGCACAGAAAAGTGCTCATACTTTCGAGATTGCTAACGGGCAATTCCTTTATGATGGTCACCCAACTCTTATCCACTCCGGCGAAATGCATTATCCCCGTGTGCCACATGAGTACTGGCGGCAGCGCTTCAAGATGATGAAGGCCATGGGGCTAAACGCAGTTGCTACCTATGTTTTCTGGAACTATCACAATACTGAGCCAGGTGTTTGGGATTTCCACTCCGATAATCGTAATCTGGCAGAGTATATAAAAACTGCCCAGGAAGAGGGGTTGTTTGTTATCCTGCGTCCTGGGCCTTATGTATGTGCAGAATGGGAATTTGGAGGTTATCCATGGTGGCTTCAAAACAACAAAGACCTGATCATCCGTAATAACCAACCTTTCCTCGATTCGTGCAAAATATATATTCAAAAACTAGCGGACCAGGTAAGAGATTTACAGGTAACGCATGGAGGACCCATTATCATGGTACAGGTTGAGAACGAATTTGGTTCTTACATGTCGCAACGAACA
>DATBXH010000601.1:0-3340 GCA_036514375.1 Bacteroidales bacterium
TAGGCAGACGTAAATATTATGTAAATCAACCCACACCTCCTCATAACATACCTTTTGTAGTTTTAGGTACGGGGTTGCTATGGTTTGGCTGGTTTGGTTTTAATGCAGGCAGCGGACTCGCTGCTGATGGATTAGCTGCCAGCGCATTTCTGGCTACACACGTTGCGGCTGCCACTGCAGCATTTACATGGGCTATTTTAGATTGGACCATAAATAAAAAACCTACGACAGTTGGTATTTGTACCGGTGCTATTGCAGGTCTAGCGGCCATTACACCAGCCTCAGGTTTTGTTGATATGAAGGGGGCGCTTGTTATTAGTATCTTAAGCGCCATGGTTTGTTATTATATGGTTGGTACAGTTAAGATTAAACTAAAATACGATGATTCTCTCGATGCTTTTGGTGTTCACGGTATTGGTGGTATTATCGGTTCGGTAATGGTAGGTTTTTTAGCAACACCATCTGTACAGGCTGGCTATGCCGGTGCTCTTCATGGCGGCTGGCATCAGTTATGGATCCAATTAATGGCAGTAGGTGTTTGTATAGGGTATACAGGGTTAATAACATTTGGCATATTTAAACTGGTGGATAAATTTGTTGGAATCAGAGCAAGCGATGAAGAAGAATCTGCAGGTTTGGATCTTTCGCTTCATAACGAAATGGCCTATATCGAAGCAGAATAATAATGCTCGGTTATATTCAAATTGTCTTAAAAGCGGGAATTTTTTTAAAATTCCCGCTTTTTTTTATCCCCCCTCCAGGCATACCCCTCATACCCCTTATTTTATAACTCAAACATAAATACCCCCGGGAAAATGATTTTTGTCATCTGTAAATTGTCATAAAATTCATTTTGTATGTATAAATTTAAGGGTATATATTATTCATTATCAGATAGTAGTGCTTTTATGTTGCAATAAATCTTTTTATATTTACAACCGAATGTTCGGGAATTAAACAACATAAATATGAAAAAGGTAGAAGCCATTATTCGGAAGTCGAAATTTGAAGAGGTGAAAAGGGCCTTGCACGAAGCTGATATTGATTTTTTCACTTATTGGGATGTAACGGGGGTAGGAAAGGAAAAGGAAGGACATATCTTCCGTGGAGCAGTTTTTGAAGCTAACCGGATCCAACGGAGGATGCTGTCAATTGTGGTTCGCGATCAGAATCTCAAACGTACGATAGATGCTATTATTTCGTCTGCATGGACCGGTGTAATTGGTGATGGTAAAATTTTTGTTTCTGATATTGAAGATGTTATTCGTATCAGGACTCAGGAAAAAGGGCCGGAAGCTTTATATCTGAAGGAAGATGAGAAGACGGTAACCCTTTCATAAGAAATAGATTATTGAGTTATATTTTAAAATCCCGCGGAACAATCTGTGGGATTTTCTATTTATAAGTAATCAGGCTCGGAGCGGTTGGCAGGAAATTAGGTGGATTTAAAAGCGGCTCACCTGATATTTCAAGAGTTCTCGTTTTTGATCCTGAAGGAATATTGGGATAGAAAGTCAGGCCGATTTGAATGGTATTAAATACCAACCGCTCATTACGGATTCGAACGCCAATACCAAAGGCTGTGTACGGTAATTTTGCAAATATTCTTTCTCTGTCATTGACCAGCCAGGAATGATCAGCAAAAAGGAATAATACAAAGCGAAAATCGTATAGAGTCCATGGTGTAAAACAATCGGTTTCCCAGTGCATATTAAAACGTTTTGTACCATACACGGAGTCATTCATAAAACCTGAGAGTCCATAGTGTTCGTTAATTAAAAGATGTTCATTACTAAACCTGTTTTTTCCTGCCGTATAGTTGGCATTAATAAATTGACGAAACCTGAAATTTTTTAGTATTACCAGAGGCGAAAAATAGTTGAACTGAGCAACGAGAGCTCCCTGTTCTATTTTTCCTGTATTTAAAAAGAAACTGCCAATATTGAAACTTGAGTAAAAATATCCCCAGTTTCCGGCAAAAGTACCTGCCGAAAGATTGACTGCTGCGTAGGATCGATTAAAAAATTCATTCATTTCTTTGCCTAAAGTCACTCCTACGCCACTCCCAACAGGAATATCTTCCGTTCGTCCAAAATTGTAAATAAAATTACTTTTGAAATAACTATGCCTGGAATAGGATATCGAGCCTAACAACAAGGTTTTATTCTGGTAATCATAATAAGAGAATTTAGAAATCTCAGGTCGCTCGAAAAACTGGTTACGGTTTACTCCTGCCGTGAATGTAAGATTATGTCGCGTTTTGGCAAAACCGCTCCGATGAATCAAAAACGAACGGCCAGCCCACAAATTGAAAGTGTTGTAGCTAACAGGATAATATATATTCGAAGTATCTATTTTGAATAAATCTTGAGAGTGGGTATTGCTCAATGTAAATCCGCCGGCATATTTTATGTTTGGTGTGAAGAAACTCCGCTGTAACTGGAGCCCATATGATTCGTTCTGAAAACTATTATTATAAAATATTTTACCGGAAATAAAGGTACGCGATATATTATTAATGGTATAATAATTTTCAGTACCAGTAGTTGGTGCTTTATGAGTATTCCATAAGAGGTTACTTTGAAATTCCTGTCCAAAGCCCAAGATATTACGGTTCCAGACTTCAAACTGACCACTGTATACATTGTCAACACTGATATTAAAGGCGGTTGGCCATACGTCCTTAACCAATACTAAAACATCTGCAGTTTCATTATCGATCGAGTTAACAATAATCCTGGCATCTTCAAGGTATGAAAGATTACGTAATACTCGTTCATTGTCAGCTAAAACGACAGGATCTACAAAATCACCTTCTTTAAACAAAAGACTGTTTCGGATAAGATACTCTTTTGTTTTGAAATGAAGCTTGTTGCCTGTTTGTTCAATCCAGCTTTGTGCCACACGGCCTGTATCATCAATAGTTGGGCCAAAAACGTCCAGTTGCCTGATTTGGATTCGTTTGATTTGTTTTCCGGTGTTATAAATATATGGAAGTATGCTGGCACTGGTTTTAAGCGTATCGTTTATTCTTGTTTTGCTGCGGTTGTTAATGATAATATTATGTAACTCCCTTGTTAGTAAATTTCTATCCGCGTTTTGAGCAAGTTTGTTAAAGAAAGCCTCGCTTTTGGAAGGTTTAATTTCATACTTTAATGAAGACGGAAGTATTAATATGGTATCAGATTTAAAAACGTAAGATTTGTCATGCGCAATAAATGTCTGACCTTTCCGCACAAGGATAGTATCCATCAGAACTCTGGAATGTTGTTCCTGGCAGAAGGAGGTGCTGCTGAAGGACAACAAACATGCAATCAATCCAAAAAAAATAAACTGTCGG